>JAKSCG010000200.1 GCA_022360715.1 Halanaerobiales bacterium | reverse complement strand
TTCAACTCCAAAACAAGCCCTTATTAGATCACCCCTTTCCCTGTCCAAAATCGTATAACATCAGTTATTTAGAAAACTAGCAAAATAGATATTAGGCTGAATCGACAAATTATTATAAAATATTACAAAAGTCTAACTATTTTTAAAGTAGGGATCTTTCTGACTAAAATAATATTCCGAAAATATAAATTAACAGCCCTGTTTAATGCTAACCACTTTTTATTATATATTAATTACCGGCCGGCTGTCAATATGTGCATATTTAGTTTTAATTATTCATTTCCTAATCAGTTATTAAATAATCCTGGGGTTGATATAATTTTTGATAATATTGATAAACCTTCAAAATCTGGTTGACATAGTTACGGGTCTCCCCAAAGGGGAGTTGGGAAACTGACTTCTGCTGACCGTCCCAGTCTTCTTCCAGCCATCTGGCTACATTACCCCGACCGGCATTATAGGCAGCCAGTACAATAACCAGTTGGTGATTAAACTCCCGCTTTAAGCTGGTTAAGTACCAGCTCCCAAACTCGATATTAAGCTCCGGTTCATAAAGCCTGCTCTCCTGATAATCGGTTCGCTCCAGTTGTTCGGCGATCCACTGGCCCGTTTCCGGCATAATCTGCATTAACCCCCGGGCCCCTTTATGTGAGCAGGCAGTTGGTTTAAATTTGCTCTCAACAAAGATCATCGCGGCAACCAGAGCTGGGTCAAGTCCATATTTCTGCGATGATTCGCTAATCAGTTCCCCATATTTAAGGGGATAGACCATTCGCCAGAACCAGTTACTCTGGAAAATTAACACAATTACGATTACTATCAACAACACTAGGATTATGAGCTGCTGTATTCTTCCTCTTCTCTTTTGCACGTCTTTACCCCCATCTTCGCCTGAATTGAGTAATAATCAGGCAAAAACTATTTCCAGTATTATAGTATATTAGGATAATTCTCCGGATATAACCGAAATATAGTAGTTAATTCCCTTCAATAATCCCGTGCAGTATTAACTCGGCTGTAGCCAGATTAGTTGCCAGGGGGACATTATGCACATCACAGACCCGGAGTAAAGCGGTGATATCCGGTTCATGGGGCTGGGCTGTTAAGGGGTCGCGGATAAAGATCACCCCGTCGAGCCTTTCCCGGGCGACCTCAGCCCCGATCATCTGGTCTCCGCCGAGGGGACCGGATTCCATCCGTTGTATCGGTAGTCCAATTTCTTCCTCAATCATTTTCCCGGTAGTACCAGTAGCAATCAGATCACAATTGATTAAAATACTGCGATTTCTCCGGACAAAATCAATTATCTCCGGTTTTTTTTCATCATGAGCGATTAAAGCTATTCTTTTCACCTTCATTTATCTCCCTCCAGTGCTCTAATACTTTCGCTTTTAATTCCCGGCGGCTTCCATTATTATCAATCACCAGGTCGGCCATTTCTTTCTTTTCACTTAAGGGTAGCTGTGTCTTAATCCGCTTAATTGCTTCCGCTTTACTCAACTGCCCCCTATTCAGCAGCCGTTGCAATTGTACTTCCGGCTCGACATAAACAACCCAAACCTGCTCAACCAGATAATCCAGTTTTGTTTCATAAAGCAAGGGAATATCAAGGATTATATGTTTTTCCCGTTCTTGATGGTTAGCCAGCTGGGTCTCCATCTTCCGGATCACCAGGGGATGAATTATTTTTTCCAATTGTTTCCTTTTGTCATCATCGGCAAAGATAATTTCCCCCAGTAGGGTCCGGTCAATCCCTCCCGCAGCGCTAACAATGCTTGGCCCAAAATAATCAACAACTTGCTTCCGGACCAGGTGATTCCGGGCCAGAAGCTGATGGACGATCTGATCGGCATCAATAACACAGGCCCCTGCCCCCTTTAATATCTTACTGACAGTAGACTTACCGGAAGCAATCCCCCCGGTCAACCCGATAATCATCACTAACCACCTCAGAACAATTTAATAATCCCTAGTATTATTATAACAAAACCGGGGAAAACCGCAAAGTGTTCCGGCAAGATATCACCCAATTTCCGGCCGATTAAAAATCCCCCCCCAACAAAAACAAGATTAACCAGAGCGATCAGCAGTGGAAAAGTAAGATTGGTCAACCCGGTCAGTCCCACACTAAGACCTGCCCCCAGTCCGTCAAGGGCCAGGGCCAGCCCCAGCATCACCGCTTCAAAATTATTAATTGTTCCCGAACGGTCCAGATCGGCCCGAACCGGTTCTTTTAGTATTTTGATAATAATCCCCAGGAATTTGATCTTGAGTGAGAGGATCACCCGCTGTTCCGGTTTACCATTATGGCCGTTAAAATTGAAATAAGCGGAATAGACCAGCCAACTCCCGATTAGGATCAGGATGATACTGCCTAACAATCCGGCCAACTCCGGATTAATTAATCGGGCAACGCCTGCTCCCAGTGCACTGCTGAGATAGATCGAGGAGCTTGCTATTCCGGAAATGATTAATAAAGCTAAAAGACCCAGTTTGATCCCGCGCAGACCGTAAGTTACTCCAACACTAAAACCGTCAATACTGACTGCCACGGCAAGAATGACCAGCGGCCAGCAGCTAAGTAGTTCCGGCATAACCTGCCTCCTCTTTTTAAATATACCCTATTATTATATGAGGAAGCTAAGCGGAACGTTCCCAACCAATAAAAGTACTTAAGTTATTTATTGCTGACAGGAAGGACAATAATGGGTTCCCCGTCCGGCCAGTTTGACCTTTCTTATTTCCTGACCGCAGTTGAGGCAAGCATGACCGGTCTGTTGGTAGACACTTAGTTGATTCTGGAATAAGCCCTTTTCCCCCAGGGCATTACGGTAGTCACTAAACGAGGTCCCCCCGGCCTTGATTCCCTCTTGCAAGACCAGTCGGATACCCTGATACAACTTGCTAATCTCCGGCTGACTCAAAGATGCCGCATCTCTAAAGGGAGATATTCCCGCTCGAAAGAGGGCTTCATCAGTATAAATATTACCCAGCCCGGCAATAAAGTTTTGATTTAAAAGCAGGGCTTTGATATTCCCTTTGCGGCTGCTCAGCCTTTCCGAAAAAATATCCTCGCTAAAATCTTCAGCCAGTGGTTCCGGTCCCAGGCTGGCCAGGCCGCCGGCCGGCTGTTCGTTGCAGCGGTCAATCAAATAGAGCCGGCCAAACTTCCGGGAATTATTAAACCTTAGATCATCGGAATTATCCAGCTCGAAAATAATATAGGTATGTTTGTCATAAACAGCGGCACGGGGTTTGACCAGTAATCTTCCGGTCATCCGCAGATGTACTACCATAGTCTTATCTCCGACCAGGTCGAACAGGATGTACTTTCCCCGTCTCCTGACCATTAAAATCTCACGGTCGGTCAGCCCATCAATAAAATCTGCCGCACCGGGGAAAGCAATTAAACGTGGTTCTTTAACCTTAACTTTAACAATTTTACTGCCGCTGATTAATGCCTTCAATCCTTTGACAATTGTTTCCACTTCAGGCAACTCAGGCATCTTTGCTCACTCCATTATCGTTAATTTTGTATTTATCACGCCAGTTCTCCCCGATTTGGATATTGACCGGCAAGGGAACATTAAGCTGAACGGCACTCTCCATCTCTTCCCTGACCAACCTGGTCAGGCCGGCTAAATCGTCACGATGAACCTCCAGCACCAGTTCATCGTGGACCTGCAGGAGCATCCTGGCTCTTAGCTCAACAGCTTGCAGCTTTTGAGCAACCCTGAACATGGCAATTTTCATAATATCGGCGGCACTCCCCTGGATCGGGGTATTAATTGCGGTCCTTTCCGCAAAAGTTCGCCGGTGGTAATTACGACTCTTAATCTCCGGTATATACCTCCGCCGCCGGAAGATGGTCGTAACATATCCTTCGTTCCTGGCCTGTGCTACTACTTGCTCCATATAAGCTTTGACCCCGGCAAATCTCTCAAAATAGCGGTTAATATAATCCTCAGCTTCCGGGCGGGAGATCATCAGATCCCTGGCTAAACCGAACGGACTCATCCCGTAGGCAATCCCAAAATTAATTACCTTGGCCTCCCGGCGCATCGCGGGGGTTACCTCCCCGGCCGGCACCTGGAAAATCTCACTGGCTGTCTGGGTATGGATATCATCCCCCCGGGTAAAGGCCGCGATCAAACTATCGTCACCACTGATATGAGCCAACACCCGCAGTTCAATCTGGGAGTAATCAACAGCCAGCAGTAACCAGTCGTGTTCTCCGGGAAGAAAAGCCTTCCTGATCTCTCGGCCCTCCTCGGTCCTGATCGGGATATTCTGGAGATTAGGTTCAGTACTGCTCAAGCGTCCGGTCGCAGTTACCATTTGATTAAAACTGGTGTGGATTCTTCCGCTTTCGGCATTAATCAGGGGTGGTAGTGCATCCACATAAGTTGACTTAAGCTTCATTAACTGGCGGTACTCCATAATTTTAGGAATAATATCATGCTGCTCTTTTAGTTCTTCCAGGACCTGTACACTGGTTGAATAACCGGTTTTGGTCTTTTTTATGACCGGAAGGGCCAGTTTGTCAAAAAGGATCTCCCCCAGCTGTTTGGGAGAATTGAGATTAAACTCTTGTCCGGCCAGGCTATAAACCTCCGCGGTGAGCGAGTTCAAACCCTGCTCCCATTTCTCCGAAAGCTGAGCGAGATAATCCCGGTCAAGCTTGATCCCGTTTAACTCCATCCGGGCCAGCACCTTGACCAGCGGCAGTTCAATCTGCCGGTATAAGGTAAGTAGCTCCCTCTTTTCCAGCTTCTCCAGTAGTCGTTCCCTCATCTTAAACAGATTGGCGACACTAATTGCTGTTTTCTTATCCTCAGCCAGATCTTCCGGTAAGACCAGGCTCAACTCGCTCTTCAACTGCGTTTCCAGTGAGGGCAGTTGATCAGAAGGATTGAGGAGATAGGTGGCCAGGAGCGGATCAAAATCCAGCCCGGCCAATTCCAGCCCTCTTTTTTCCAAAACAACAATAACTTCTTTTGCATGTAAAATATATTTTTTAATCTTTTGATCGCTTAACAGCGGTTCTAGTAATGATCGCACTTGTTCGGTAAACGGCAACGAGAAAACCCGCTGTCGATCCAGGGCAATCACCCAACTTTCCACCTTACTCTCAACCGGTCGGCTATAATCGTCAAGTAACAGGTCAAAAGCTATTGCCCCTGTCTCCCTAATCTCTGCACATAAATCGCTCAGTGCACTCTCCTTAGTGAGGTTTTTAATCACGATCTCCTCTTCGCTGAGTTTCTGCTCCGGACGGAAGCGGTCCAACAGACTGGCAAACTCCAGTCTTTCCAATAGTTTTACGATCTCTGCTTCATCCGGTTTTGCGAGCCGACAATCGGCCCAATCAATCCTGAGCGGAACATCAGTCATGATCCGACCTAATTCCTTACTCAGTCTGGCCTGTTCGCTATATTCCCTCAGCTTTTCCCGACGTTTTTTTCCGGGGATTTGCTCAATATTATCCAGAATATTCTCTAATGAGGAAAACTCCTTTAGAAGAGTTATGGCTGTTTTCTCACCAATCCCGGGAACCCCCGGTATATTATCGGAACTATCCCCCATCAACCCTTTCAGATCGATTAGCTGATCGGGAACAAGCTCGTATCTCTCCCGGACCTGGGCCAGGTCATAGTGGACAATATCACTAATCCCCTTTCTGGTATAAATCACATTTATCTGCTGATCAACCAGTTGGATGCTGTCCCGGTCGCCCGTTACAATTTTGACTTCAAAGCCCTCTTTTTCCCCATTTTTAGCCAGTGTTCCGATCAGATCGTCTGCCTCATAGCCGGCCAGCGAAAGAGTAGGGATCTTTAAAGCCGCCAGCAATCCTTTGATGACTGGAATTTGCGGAGACAGCTCATCCGGCATCTTCTTCCGATTAGCCTTATATTCTTTGTATTCCCGATGGCGAAAAGTAGGTCCTTTATGATCAAAGGCCACCAACACCAGATCAGGTTTTTCATCATCAAGCAGTTTAAACAACATCCGGGCAAAACCAAAAACGGCGTTGGTAAACTCCCCGTAAGAATTTTGCAGTAAAGGCAAAGCATAAAAAGCCCGATGGGCCAGGCTGTGGCCATCCAAGAGAAACAGTTTCTTACCCACATTAATCAACTCCTTCAATAATACTTATTCCCCACCAATTGATAAAAACCTGCTTACTCTTACCGGCTTTTTTATTTTCCAGGCAGGTAAAAATCAATTAATGTTTAATATATTAATAAGGGAAAAACTAGAAAATTAATAGACATTCTGGACAGGATTAGGGGGAATGTAGCTAAAGGAGGAATGCGCAGTGGACAAACAACCATATAGTATCCTGAAAAAATCCAGAATGATCATCGGATTACTATTAGTTGTCTTGACTGGGATCTTTATCTATCAGAACTATCTCCGGGTTCGTAATGAAGTCTTCCAGGAAGAACTGAACCAACTGGAAGAGGTCGCCGTCGATTTTGAGGCTGAACTGTCAGTGGTTATTGAGCAGGTATTAAGGATCGAAAATGAGCAATCATTAATCCTTGGCGAGAAAATTCAAGATATCAACAAAATTATCCAGCCGCTTGCCCAGCAATTATCGGAAAAAGATATTTTGTGTGGAACAGGATATTACTCCCAAGGCTTGAGAAATGTAGTAGCTTTAAGTCCCCTCCATAAAAAAGACAATTTACTCTATTATTTTCTGGGAACAGCCTGTCCCAACAGTGAGTTTTATCAGCCGGGCCAAGAACATCTACGCTATATTACCAGTGCCAAAAGGAATAAACTTGCTTTGGTCGGTAAGGCCTATTACTATCAGGGGGAAAAAGTGGGCATCCTCTGGGTATATTCCTATATTAGCAGTTATTATAGTTTACTTTTAAGGAAGCTTGCCAATATTTTATCGTTCTCCCTTGTTTTTATCATCATAGCGATCGCCGGTTTCTGTTATCTGGTTAACTGGCTGAAAAATAGCCTGGAACGCCTGGGAATAGAATTAGATCGTTTTAAAAATGATTCCTCCGATGAGCAGGTTAAACAGGTCTTATTCAATGATTTTCCGGTGGAATTGCATCCGATTTTAAACCAATATACCGGCATGGCTAACCGTCTCCACGAACTACTTGCCGAACTGGCTATATCGGAAAGACTGGCTGCGATTGGGGATATTGTTCCGATTATGGCCCATGAAATTAGAAACCCACTGATGGTAATCAAAGGAACCGCCCAATTGGGCCTGATCAGTGGGGACTGGAAAAAACAAAAGAAATTATATACCCAAATAGATCAAAACTGTGACCTGATTGAGAAATTTTTGGTAGAAACCCTAAAATTAGCCCGCAACCCGGTCGATGAGCTGGAAAAGATTGACCTGAGTTCTGTCCTGCGCGGTCTGTTGGTCATTATTATCCCGTTGATGAAAAAAAAGGGAATTATCTTTAAAAGGCAAATAGCCCAGGAACTCCCTTTAATCCGGGGTAACAGTACTGCCTTAAGCCAGGTCTTAATTAACCTGTTAAAAAATGCCATTGATGCAACTGATGCCGGGGATACGATCACTTTAAAGATCTATCCCCAGGCCTATTCCCTAAGGATTGAGGTTATTGATACCGGTTATGGGATACCGGAAGAAATCCAGGATCAGTTGTTTAAAAAATTCTTTACGACTAAAGGGCCGAAAGGAACAGGGATCGGGCTGGCCCTTGTCCACAAAATTATCAGCAATCACCAGGGAAAAATTTGGTTTAAATCGGTCGAAAAAAAGGGTAGCACCTTTTATATTGAAATACCGACCTTAAAAACCTGATAACTAAGATTAAGCCTTTATTCTCTCCCAAAGATAGCTTTTAACTTCCTTAATCGGTATTCGGTCCTGTTCCAGGCTATTGCGGTCTCTGACCGTGACCTGCTGATCTTCAATACTATCAAAATCGACAGTCACACAATATGGTGTTCCTATTTCATCCTGGCGACGGTATCTTTTACCAATACTACCACTGAGATCAAACTCGACATTATAGTCGGTTTTCAGTTGATCATAAATACCCCTGGCCAGCTCCTGCAACTCCTCCTTTTTAGTTAACGGTAGTACTGCTACCTTGACCGGAGCAAGTTGGGGATGTAGATCGAGAAAAACCCTTGTTTTACCGTCAACTTCATCCTCGGCATAGGCATCGACCAAAAAGGCCAGCAGTGCCCGGTCAGCCCCCAGGGAGGGTTCAATCACATATGGAATAATGTGTTGCTCCAATTCACGCTCAAAATAAGTCAGTTTTTTACCGGATGACTCCATATGCGAACTCAGGTCAAAGTCGGTCCGGTTAGCTACCCCCCAGAGTTCCTCCCAACCAAAGGGGAAGTGGTAGACCAGGTCAGTAGTGGCTTTGGAATAATGGGAGAGCTTTTCCGGACTGTGATCATTAAATTTAAGTCGTTCTGGTGAAACTCCCAGCTCGACAAACCAGTTCATTGTAAATTCCCGCCAGTAAGCAAACCATTCCTCATCGGTTCCCGGTTTAACAAAAAATTCCAACTCCATTTGTTCAAACTCCCTGGTTCTGAAGATAAAATTACCGGGCGTAATTTCATTCCGGAAGGCCTTACCGATCTGGGCAATCCCGAACGGTAAATTGACCCGGCAAGTGTCGAGCACATTTTTAAAATTAACAAAGATCCCCTGGGCTGTTTCCGGTCTTAAATAAACCTCATTACTTGAATCTTCAACCACTCCCTGGTAGGTTTTAAACATTAAATTAAAGGCCCGGGCATCGGTCCATTCCCGCTTGCCGCAGTTGGGGCAGTTGATCCCTTGCTCTTTAATTAAGCCGGTCATCTCTGTCTCACTTTTTCCTTCCATATCTTCTCCGCTCGCCGCTTCAATCAAATGATCGGCCCGATATCTGGCTTGACAGACTTTACAATCAATCAGGGCATCATTAAAATTCGCCAAATGACCTGAAGCCTCCCAGGTTTTGGGATGCATGATGATCGCACTATCCAGTCCCACCACATTATCCCTTTCCTGAACAACCTTTTTCCACCAGTAATCCTTAATATTTTTCTTCAGCTCAGTCCCGAACGGACCATAATCCCAGGCATTGGCCTGACCCCCGTAAATTTCTGAACTTTGATAAATAAACCCCCGCCTTTTACAGAGTGCGACCAGCTTATTCATTAGTTCCTCGCCATGAATTTCCTTGCGCATTGTACTACCCCTTTCAAGATTTAATTAAATTAATAAACCCCCAGGTCGTGATGACCTGGGGGTCCGGTATTCCAGACGGTTCCACCCCAGTTGCCAGCAATCAGGAGATTGGACTGGCCCCTTTTCATTAATGGATAATCATTTGCTGGCGCCCTTCACAAAGAAGACAGGGCTTGCACCATCCCCTGTTCGCTTAAATAGTTTTGCTACTTCCTCCAGCTGCTCCATTCGATTTTTCTTTATTATAACCTAAATTCAAAATTTGTCAAGTCCTTTACTCCTGCTCTTTCGCCAGTTGATTCAACCGTTCCTGAATCACCTTTAATTCGCCTTCCAGGGATTGGGCCATATTTTTCAGGTATTCTTTTTCTCCCTCTTCTGTCTGGACCGGGGGATGGTAAGGCCGGTGATAATAGCCGCACCCACGGCCAAAACCCCGGTGATGGCCGGGACCGCATCCCCGACCATAACCACCGTTAAACTGTCCGGGAACTCGATTACCGGCACAAGAACCTAACCTGCGACCGGTCATCGCTCCCATTCCGGCCGGACCGCTTCCATCTCGATAAGGCATGCTAACAACTCCTTTCTTGTTTATTTTGGTCATTTGTTCATTATATTTTAATTATATAGTAGTTTTGGTCATATGTCAATTACATTTTAATGGTCACAAATATTTTCAGCCGTAACCAGTTGACCGGCCAGAAATGCTTTGACAATATCCTGGACCGAGCCGGCAGCACCGGTTATTACCTCAATCCCGTTGTTAATAAAAAGGTCCTGTGCTCGCTTACCCATTCCTCCGGCCACAACAAGATTAACCCCGGCTTCCTTTAAAAAGATCGGCAGGAAACCGGGCTTGTGTCCTGGATTGTTCAGTACCTTTTTACCGACAATTTTATTACCATCGGCGTCAACAATTGTAAATTCCGGACAGTGTCCGAAATGACCGGCTATCCGATCACCTTCAGTGGGGATGGCAATTCTCTTTTTCATTATAACAATCACTCCTTTGTTCTAAGCTAATTTAGTGTAATCAAAAATTACTTAACTTTGCCCAGATATCTTTAATTGCCCGGCCCGGTTTGCTTTCAGGGTATGACTCTACCAGCAACTGACCGACGTGGAGGGCCTGATTGACCAGCGGATCAAAAGGTATCCGGCCAATTACCGGCCACTTTCCCTTCTGACAATGACCCTCAATCTCCAAACTGATCGCTTGATTCAAATCATCTTTATTAATAACCACCAGGGCCGGAATGCTAAAATGCCCGGCAACTGCTAGAATCCTCTTTAAGTCGGAGCAACCCGACCTGGTCGGTTCGGTGACAATTAAAGCAAGATCAACTCCATTTAGCGAAGCAATAACCGGACAGCCAATCCCGGGCGAGCCATCAATTAAGAGCAACCCCCGTCCGGTCTCTGCTGCCGACTGCTCGGCCTCCTTTCTGACCGCACTTACCAGTTTACCGGAATTATCGGCACCGGTTTTCAGTTTAGCATGGATCATCGGGCCATAAAGACTTTGGGAAGTATAGATAGTTCCTGTCTCCTCTTCCTGTAGCTCCAGGGCCTTAGTTGGACAAATATAAACACAAACACCACAACCCTCACATTTAAAGGGGTTGATCCGGTAGTCATCAGTAATAGCGGCAAATCTGCAGACGGCAAGACAGCGACCACAATGCTTACACTGCTCTTCCTGCTTGACGGCCAACTTCCCACCCTTAAAAACCCTTTCCCGGCTGGTTCTGGGTTTTAACAGCAGATGGAGATTGGGGGCATCAACATCACAATCGGCCAGGACTGCTTGCTCGGCCAGGGCGGCCAGGTTAGCCACAACTGTCGTTTTCCCGGTCCCGCCTTTACCACTAATTACGGTTATCTGCTGCATTTTGTACTACCCCCTCAATATTGGCATATAACTGGCGGAATTTGGCTCGCCACTCCGGCTGATTCTCGGTAAATGGTATCCCCTTGGAATATAGAAAAGCGATCTCCCGGTCAAAGGGAATTTTAAGCAAAAGGGCTAACCCTTCACTTTGCGCATATTCCGCAATCAAGTAATCATACTCCTCTTCTGAGCGATTAATGATTATTCCCGCCGGTATCCCGAGTTCCTTAACCATCTCCACCGCCATCTTCAGGTCATTTAAACCAAACGGGGTTGGTTCGGTTACTAACAGACAGAAATCACTATCCAGCGCTGCCGCAATAGTTGGACAGCTACTCCCGGGCTGAGCATCAATAATAACTGTTTTATCCTCGGCACGATGTTGCTTTAATTGGACTATTACCGGGACTGCCGTTTCTTCGCCAATATTTAATTCTCCTTGCCAAAATTCCGGATTCCGATTTGACTGATCCGCTCTAATTCTACCTATCTCCCTTTCTCCTTCAGTAAGCGCGGCTGTCGGGCAGACCATAATACATCCACCACAGCTATGGCAAATTTCCGGAAAAACCAGCAACTGCTTCCCGAGCAAAGCCAGGGCATTATATTGACAAAACTCAACACATTGCCGGCAAGCAATGCATTTACTTTGCTCGATAACCGGGTTAGTTTTAATCACCGCTTCAGATCGATCAGAAAATTCTGCATTTATAAAAATAGCAGAATTTGGTTCTTCCACATCAGCATCAAGCAATTGGGTATTAGCTAACGAAAGGGCCAAATTAGTAGCCACAGTAGTCTTGCCGGTTCCACCTTTACCACTTAATACGGTAATAATCATTTGGCTAACCCCCTAGCTAGGACCAGTTTTATCTTGATTAGTCGGAAGCGAAAATTCGGACAGCATCCCATTGTTGTATGCCTCGACTACTTCTTTTACTGTCCCCTTTGTACAGGTATATAATTTGATCCCGGCCGCTTTTAAGCTATCGAAGGCTTTGGGACCAAAACTACCGGCTATTACTACCTCAACTCCTTGCTCAACAACAGTCTGGGCAGCACTGACCCCGGCTCCCCCGGCAGCATCTTTGGCCTTATTTTCGACCATTTCTACTGCCATTGAATCCGGCTCAATGATTGTAAAATATGGTGCCCGACCAAAATGGGGATCAATCTCTGCTGTTAAACCACTACGATCACTGGCTGTTACCGCAATCTTCATCTTTAATTTCAACTCCTTATTTTTAATCATATGCCCATTATTATTCTATCTTTATTTCAATCATATGTCAAGATCAAATATTAATCACCCTTCCAACGCCCCCTTTCCGGCATTTTTCAGGATAAAGAAAGCTTAGCTCGGCCTGGTACTCTGTACAATGAGTAGGACAGAGCAATTCAATCCCTTTTACGGCAGCCAAATTATTAAAGCCATGAAATCCCCCGATCAGGGCATAAACCTTCCCAAATAAAGCAGCTTTATCTAAAATCGTTTCAACTCCCGGATGTGAACACCCCACCACTACGACCAGACCCTTTACGCTTCTTACGATCAAAGCCTGCTCCTCTCCTTTAAGTTCACCGGTGGAAAAAAAATCACGCTCAAACTGACATGGTCGAGCAAAAGTAAAGATCTTTTCCTGCCGATAATAATCGGCAGATATTTTATTGATTACGTCACAGGCAGAGGGGGGTGTAAATAAGGTTAACTCACTGTTTTTTCGCAACAATGTTTCTAATCCGCCGGTATGGTCCCAATGCTTATGTGAGATAAATACTCCCTCAATCATTGCCGGATCAATGCCCAGTTGGTCCATGTTATGTAGAAGGATTTCTCCGTCTCCACCGGTATCAAAAAGCAGTACCGGCTGGTCTTGTACCTCGATCAGGCAGGCAAAACCCCATTTATTGATCAGATCTTTCCGGTAAACTTGATTATCATAAATTATGGTGATCTTCATTGCTCTGTCCCTTCTAATAGTTTACTTTTCAATAAAAACAAATAACAAACCCACCCTTTATTGGCGGATGGGTTTATTATGATTATATATTATATCGTTGTTCTGGTCATATGTCAATAAAATATTTAAACCCCATGCTTAATTATGGTTTAAGTAAAACTTTAAGCCCTTGCTTTGACTCGACCAATTCAAAACCTCTTTCCCATTCTTCGATCCCCAGTTCGTGGGTAATTAAGCCGGATAGATCGACCTGCTTATTTTTAAGTAATTGCAAGGCCTTTTCCCAAATATCCCAGGTATGACTAAAGGAACAGTGCAGGGTTACTGCCTTAGTAATTAATTCATCCAGACTATAGTCAAGCGGTTTTGGTCCCCAGGCAACTTTATTAATCACCCCGTTGGGCCTGACCGCTGCCATTGCCAGTTTGAAAGTTGCCGCCGGGCCGGCACAATCAATGACAATATCCGCTCCATAACCCTCGTTTTTTTCCTTGATCAATGGTAAGGCTTCTTCTTTAGAACTATTGATGATAGCAGTTGCCCCATATTCTTCGGCCTTTTTTAGCCGTTGATCATCACCCTCGGTTCCAATAACTATAATTTCACTGGCTCCTACTAAGTTCAGCATCTTAGTGCAGAGAATCCCGATCGGACCAGGTCCGATTACTACCGCTGTATCCCCTGGTTTGACACCCGTTTTGTTGACCACAACATTATAAGCCACACACAGGGGTTCGGTCAGAGCCGCTTCCCTTAAGGATACATTAGCCGGTACTCGATGCAAGATCCTCTCCGCTACTTTGACATATTTAGCGTAGGCTCCGTCAACACCAAATCCGTAACCTTTCCGCTCCCGACAGAGATGATAATTATTGGTCCGACACAGAATACACTTTCCACAATACTCAGCATGAGTTTCGGCAGTTACTCTATCTCCAACCTGATAACCGACAACATCCGCACCGACTTTCTTGATCACACCGGCAAATTCATGACCCAAGATCAATGGTACTTCTACCGGATAACTGACATTATTATGATGCATATGGGGATCACTTCCACAGATTCCGATCGATGCTACCTCTACCAGCACATCTGTTTTAGCGATTTCGGGAATGGGAACATCCCTGACTTCAGTACTACCGTCTTTTAAAGCATATTTTACTACCGCCTTCATCCTCAAACCCCCTAAATTATTAGTAATTAATATCGGATTTATGCTTATTTGTCATTATTGCGCTTAATTTCACTCTTCCGCCGATATAATTTTTCTCCGGCATTCTTAACTACCAGGATCCCTTCTTCTTCCCTATCGGCCAAACTTTTTAAATCAATATCATCATAATTTACATAGGCTAAATTGATTTTGCTACAAACACTTTTTGGTATTTTAGTAGCGAGTTTAACCTTGATTCTGGGATATTCCTGACTATTTTCATATTTACCAATCCCTTTAACATGAGCACAATGAGCTTTTACCGCATCAGGAATCTCTCTTAATTGGCCATAATTTGCCAAAAGATAGTCTTTGATGTGATAACCGATCTTTTTTATTTTAGCACCGTGAGTATCTGAGATTCGGTCAATATGCGGGCCGTAAATAATTAATTCGCCCCCGTCTTCAACAATTGGCTCTAATTTATACATACCCTTCCCGGCAGTCCATAACTCATTATATAGTTTAGGCATCACGGCAATGACCTTTTTAAATTTTTGCTCTTTGAATATAATATTGCGCTCTTTGGAAAGCTCTACCGCCGAACTCCATGCTTGACCGATCTCACCAACAAAGATTCCGCATGTTTTCTGGCCATCAACTACTAGTGATATTGAAGTAAGCGGTGTTTTGACCAGAGATGCAGCCTGATTAATCAAGGCACGGGGCGGTGTATCTCGATAACCGATAATCTTAAGATTAGTAATAAGTGCGGCCAACCAGTGAAAAACATTAATAATTTCCGGACCAGATACTCCCGGAAATAAATACTTGTATCCACCGGAAAAGCCGACCATCTCATGGGGAAAGACCGGCCCGACCGTAATTATCTGCTCAGCTTCCAATACCCTTTGATTAATTGTGACCGGGATTTTTTCCTGCAAGAATCCGCGGGAGATATTTTGTACGGTCTCTCGATCGATTTCTCCAATTTTAACTAAATTTTTTTGCCAATTGTGGTTATAAATACTAACTGAGTTATATTTTATTGCCACTTCCTGTTTGGGCATACCGACTAAATCTTCGATTTGCCGATCATTTAGTGGGGGGTGAGTCCCCAGGGCAATCAAAAAATCTAAGCTGGCTACAATTGGGTCCAGTTCGTCACAGATCGTTTTAAATATTAAAGAAGTGGGACAGGTGCGAGTAGCATCAGGGATTATGACCAATAGCTTTTGGCCGGTAAAATCTTTTTGCGCTAACCCTTTTTTTATGAGATTTTCTAAATCAAGCTCACTTAAAAATCCTTGTTTCGTATCAAGTTTTTCCATTTTAATCACCCTAATTTATCTTAAAATTTGGCTAAATCACATCAAGGTAGTAGGGAGCCAGGTTACTATCTCCGGAATAAAAGTTATGATCAACAGGACAAAGATTAATACTCCCAAAAACTTTGCGACCGGAACTATTAATTCTTCAACCCTTTTACCGGTAATTCGACTTAAGATAAACAAATTAATGCCAAAGGGAGGGGTTAATAGGCCAATCATTAAGTTAAATACTAAGACCACTCCAAAATGTAAGGGGTCGATCTGAAAAGTTGTTAAAACTGGAACAACGATCGGCACAAAGATTGTTAAAGCGGCAATTGTTTCTAAAAAAGAGCCAATAATTAAGAAAAATAGGTTTAATAATAATAGGACAACAATCTTACTGTCGGTCACACCAGTAACCAGTTGTACTAAATTATCCGGTATACTTAATCTAACTAAAAACCAACCATATACAGCGGCGGCAGCAATAATGATTCCGATTACCGCACTATCCAGCATTGCTTCCTGTAATTTTTCCCAGATTATTCTAATATTTAATTCTTTCGTTATCAGCCCGAACACCAGTGAATACAAAACCGCAACTGCGGCTGCTTCGGTCGGAGTAAACGCCCCCCAAAATATGCCACCGATCAGGATAACCGGTGTTAGTAAGGCCGGAAATCCTTCTAAAAATAATTTTATTCTTTGTGACCAGGACGCTTTTGCTTCTCGTGGATAGTCATATTTGTTGGCATAATATGCCACCATAATAATTAATAACAATCCCAATAATAAGCCGGGAAGCAGTCCGCCGATTAATAGTCGCCCCACCGAGACAGTTGCTAACACACCATAAATAATCATTGGTAAACTTGGTGGGATAATTGGACCTACCGTAGCCGAAGCCCCGGTGATCGCAGCCGCAAATTCCGTATCATAACCTGACTCTTCCATCGCTTTTATTTCTACTGCACCTAAACCGGCAACATCTGAAGCAGCAGTCCCGGTAATACCGGAAAAGATCAAACTGGCGACCACATTAACGTGACCTAAACCGCCTTTAAGGTGTCCCACTAATCCTCTGGCAAAATTAAAGATTCGATCGGTAATCCCACCGGTATTCATTAATTTCCCTACTAACAAAAAAAACGGTATCGATAAAAGAACAAAGCTGTCGACTCCTCCGACCAGTCGATGGGCGATAATACTATAATTGATTTGTAATTGATCACTAAAAAGCCACATAATAAAAACCGGGGTAATCCCAATGGATATTGCTACCGGTATCCCGATTAAAAATAAAAAAATCAGGATCAAGATAAAGAAAAAAAACATGATCAGAACCTCCCCACCAATTATCTATATTCTCCGTCTGAATCATGGCAACCATTTATATTAGCTTGCAGTATCTTTTTAATTTGATCAATTGTATCGTTTAATACTACGAGCGAAAAGATGAGCATCCCAACGATTATTAACCCGTATAAATACCCCCGCTTAATTCCGAAAATCTCTAAAGAACCGGCATGTACATTCCAGGTGACTTTAGCCATTTTTATTCCGCCATTTAAAGCTATAAATATAAAGATCGCTAAGTTAAGGTTGGTGATTAATCTTGTATATGGGATCATCTTTTTCGGCAATCGGTTGAGCAATGAATTAATAATAATATGCTCTCGTTCATAAAAAGCAATGACAGTACCCCAAAAAACAATTATTACAAACAAATACCTTGAAGCCTCAACTGTCCAGGTAAATTCTGTCGGCAAAAAGTGTCGATCAGCTATTTGCAGGAGTACGGCTATGATCATCACCAGGAATAACAACGTATTGATATTTTTAAGCACCCTGATCATACCATTAAAAAAATTTCTTCTATTCATCTCCGATAATCACCCTTACCTGAAATTTATTAAAATGGAACCCTCTTGATCGCCGCTTTAAAGCCTATCCTAGCAAGAGGGTTCCCTCTTTGCTCTTTACGCTTAGAATGAATTTATATATGGTTCAACATCTTTATATTCGCCGGCCCATCTCTCTGCAAACATTTTTTCCAGGGCCGGTTTAGCGGCATCTAAAAATGCTTGTTTATCCGGTATGATCACGGTCATTCCCTTTTCCTGTAACTCAACGATTTGTTGATTTTCTTTAGCGGCTTGAATACTTGACGCCCACTCGCCGGCTTCTCTTGCCGCCCGATTAACTGCTGCTTGTTCTTCTTTAGTCAGACTTTGATAATAATCTTCATTTAATGAAATATTACCGGTTGATACCTGGTGACTCGTCATAATTAAATATTTTTGTACTTCATCCAAATGAACGGTTAATATTTGCGGGGCCGGACCCTCAGTTGCATCAGCTACCCCCATTTGCACTGCCGAAAATAGTTCGGATAAATCAACAGTAGCAATATTGGCCCCAATTTCTTTCCAAACATTAACCCATTCCGGGATAATCGGCAATCTCAGTTTAACTTTCTCCTTAACCAACTGTTGGGGAGTGTAAAATTTGATGTTCGATGTCATATTGCGCGAACCTCTATACACCAGATTAAGAATGCGGATATTCCCATTTTTAAGAACTGTTTCTTTAATGTTACCCCCTAATTCACTATCCCATAAACTTTTACTCACCGCAAAATCTTTTAAAACATATGGGGTTGAAAACCAATAATATTCCTTGGCATATAAAGATATTGGTTGGGTACCGGTTAATGTTCCGTCGACAAGACCGGCCGAAGTCTGTTCAATTAAAGCCGTTTCGCCTCCCATCGCTCCACCTGGTGATATTTTAACCGTAATTCCTCCGTCGGTATATTTTTCGACTAAGTCTTTAAACCGATAACCCATCTGTACTAAAATATGATCCCTCTCGAAAGCACTGGCTAAAAACATACTTTTCGCACTAGTGGCCAGGTTAAAACCACACACCATGGCCAACACCAACGTCAATAACAACAATTTTTTCATTAATTATTATCCTCCTTAATACATAATTAATAACATTCTGCCAATTCGCCTTTAATTATCCTTAAAAAATACTTTTATTTAACCACCTCCTTAATAATTAATACCAAACAACATGATGCTTAACCTCCGTAACCGAATAATCTTGGTAGAAATAATACCAAGGAAGGTGAATAAGTCAAAATTAGTAATACAATAATTTCTATCAACAAGAACGGCCAGATTGCTCTGGATAATTTTTCTAAAGAAGTGCCGGCAATCGGGGCAGCAACAAAAAGGCAAACACCCAACGGTGGGGTTGCCAGCCCAATATTTAAATTAACAATCATAATTAAAGCAAAATGTAATGGATCTATTCCTAACTCAATTGCAAGCGGAGCAAGTACCGGGGCCAAAATAATTACATTTGCACCAACTTCCATAATCATCCCCATAAAGAGCAAAAATATATTAATGAAAAGCATTACTATTATCGGGTTGGTTGTTATTGATAAAACAGTATTAGCTAATAGTTCCGGTAAATGAAGAACTGTTAATCCCCAGCCAAAAATGGTAGCACAGGAGATGATCAGTAATATAATACCGGTAGTCTTGGCACTTTCCAGTAAGGCTCCGGGTAAGTCGGTTATTTTTAGTGATTTAAAAATAAAGAATCCGACAAATAATGCATAAGCAACAGCGACTGCTGCCGCTTCAGTCGGTGTAAAAATACCTCCGAGAATACCGCCTACAATAATAGTTGGCATTAAAAGGGCTAACAGAGCATCTTTGGTTACTGAAATAAATTGCTGTAGGGTAACCCTTTCTGTTCTTCTGGGGTGATGATGTTTTTTAGCATAATAATAGGTTAACACCATCAATCCCAGACCGACCAGTATGCCTGGAATAAATCCTGCTGAGAATAAATCTCCTACTGAGATCCCTACTACATTAGCATAAATTACCATCAAAACACTGGGAGGAATAATCGGTCCAATGACCGAAGAAGCAGCGGTAACTGCTGCGCTATAATCTCGGTCAAAGCCCTGTTTTTCCATTGCCGGGATTAGGATAGAACCAATGGCAGATGTATCGGCAACACCTGCTCCGGTTAATCCGGCAAAAATAATGCTGGCTAAAATATTAACCTGGGCTAATCCCCCGTGGATTCTCCCGATAACTACGTTAGCAAATTCAACCAGTCGACCGGTTATCCCACTCATATTCATCAGTTGACCGGCCAGTATAAAAAAGGGCACTGCCAGCAAAGGAAAGGAATTAATACCGCTAAACATATATTTAGGGATAATACTAAAGGGAATCATTCCCCAGGCATGCATGAAAATAAAAACGGCAAACAACAAACAAAAAGCAATCGGGATTCCCGATATCAGCAACAAAGCAAAAGGTATCAATAACCAGGCCGCCATTATTATCCCCCTTTTTTTCTTAAGAAATTTCTTTACTATTAACCGAAAGCTTGTCCTTAGTATAATCATCCAGGTCTTTAAAAATAAAGCTTAACAGATGGATTATCATAATACCCAGTCCAACAAATAGACTGGCCTTCGGCCACTTAAAAGAGATCTGCATCGCCGGTGTAATCGACCTGGAGGTGGCTACAAAATTATAACTATAATAAAAAGCTACACACAAAAAGATCATCATTAAAATATTGGTTAATAATTTAAATATCCGAAAGACTTGTTTAGGTAAATAATTGGTGAAAAAGGAAATACCGACATGCTCACTATATTTAAAGCCGATGCTTGCTCCCAAAAAGGCAACCCAGAGATTGATGTATCGGGATAACTCATCTACCCAGGGTAGTCCCATGTTTAATATATAGCGGAAGACAACCTGTAGCAGGACAATAAATACCAGTATTCCAACAATTAATATAGTCAGTCCTTTACAAATCTTATCAATAAAATCACTTAGCAATAATGTTATATTTTTTAAAGAAGTAATCAAAGCCTTACCCCCTTTAAAAGATATTTGAGATAAGGGGGGTTTTACCCCCCCGGCATCAAATAGTGGGATACCTTTATTTAAAAAATAAATAAGTTAATAACCTAATTTTTCGCTATACTTTTCCACTGTTTTGATCATTTCTTCAACTGGCTCAGCACCGATTTCATTTTTAAGCCAATTAATAACCGGTGTCGATTTTTCCCTGAACATCTCCATTTCATCCGGAGTTGGTTTGTAAATCTCCATTCCATGTTCCAGGACATAATCAACCCCGACAATATAGGACGCAATGTGTTCAGAGGCAGTTCCGGCTCTGGCTGCTTCGCTCCCGGCTTCCTTAATTACCAATTGAAATTCCCTGGGTAAACTATTGAAGAATTGGTCGTTAATTACCAGATAATTCTCACTCCAGATATGTCCATCCAGGGTAATGTATTTTTGCACTTCATCCAGATTACCTAATTTAACTCCGGAAATCGGGTTTTCCTGTCCGTCAACGACACCGGTTTTTAGGGCAGTATATAGTTCAGACCAGGCAATAGGGGTAGCAGTACCACCAAGGGCCTCAACTACCTTTTGATAAATAGGACCCTGCATAACCCTAAACTTCAACCCTTTCAAGTCCTCCGGGGTACGGATAATCCTTTTACTATTGGTAAAGTGCCTAAAACCGTTCTGGGCAACCCCTAGAACTCTAATACCCGTCTCCTTCCTCATATCTTCATAAAGCTCTAACATAAAATCACTTTCATTCATTACAGCCATAGCTACCGCTGAATTAGGGAACAGATAAGGGATAGAAAAAACCTGCCATTTAGGATAAAAAGATGATATACCTGCGGTACCGGTACAGGTTTCGAGCTCTCCGCCCTGAACGGATTCCAGCATATTCAGTACGGTTCCCAGTTGTCCTGACGGAAAAATTTGAACCTGAATAGCTCCGCCGCTATTGGTTTCAACCATTGCTTCAAAGACTTTGCACATGGTATACTCCAATCCTACCGATAAATCATCGAGCTTATCTGTAGTACCAATTCTGATCATCACAGGATTATCTGGAGTCGGACTTAATTTCGTTGCAAACAAACCACCACTGAGTAAAATCAGCAATACTAAGCAAATATTAATAATAAAAATGATCTTTTTCATGTTTATTCCTCCCCATTTGCTTAATTTTTAAAACAGTTCTACATTATCCTTCCGGTTATTCCTTTTTCAAAGAAATCCCGTTTAGCTTTTCATAATACAGGGCCAGCCCGCCGTGGTCAACCTCAGCATGACCATCATTTGATAAGGCCTGCATCATTGCCATTACCTGTGTGGTTAAAGGCATTGATGTCTGGAGTTCATCGCCGGTTTCCAGCACATTTGCTAAATCTTTGATATGTAACTTCAGCTTAAACCCCGGGTCATAACTACCCTCAAACATCCGGGGTGCTTTATCGGTCAGACACTGACTCCCGGCTAACCCTCCCCTGATCGCCGCAAATATCTTTTCCGGGTCTACCCCGGCTTTTTTGCCGAGAACCATTGCTTCAGCTACTGCTGCAATATTAATAGCTACTATTACCTGATTAACCAATTTGGTTGTTTCACCGGCGCCGATATCCCCGACCAGTGTGACACTACCACCCATTACCTCTAAAATCTCTTTATTTTGCGTAAAAACCTCGTTCTTTCCCCCGACCATTATCGCCAGAGTGCCGCTTTCCGCCTTTTCTTGCCCCCCGCTGACCGGTGCATCTAACATCTCCACCCCTTTGGCCGCCAGTTGGGAGGCAATTTTTTGCGAGACCAGGGGAGCAATTGAGCTCATTTCAATCAAAACCTGGCCCCGGCTAGCCCCTTCGATAATACCGTTTGCCCCTAAAACAACTTCCTTTACCTGGGGTGAATTGGGCAGCATAGTAATAATCGTATCAGTTCTTGCGGCGACATCTTGCGGTGAAAAGCCCTTCTCGGCACCATATGCGAGCACCTGAGCAAGCGCGTCCTCGTTCAAATCATACCCTACCACTTGATAACCTTGCTCGATTAAATTCTTGGCCATCGGCCTTCCCATAATTCCAACCCCGATAAATCCGATCTTTTTCACTTAACACTCCCCCTTATCTTTAATAGTATTATTTACGATAATAACCCCTTACTCGCTTTGACAATAGCTTCTATCGTCAGGCCGTAAGCCGCTAATAGTTTTTGATAACTCTCGCTGGATTGTCCGAAACTGTCATTGACACCAACCCGCTCGAGCGGGACCGGGGTCTTATTCAAGGCCACACTAATTGCACTGCCCAAGCCACCAATAATACTATGTTCTTCGGCCGTTACGACCCCTCTGCAATCCCGTACTTCCTTGATTACCCCTTCCGCATCGAGTGGTTTAATTGTCGGTACGTTTAAAACCTTAACCGTTATCCCCAGTTCTGCTAATTTCTCCGCGGCGGCCAAGGCCATGCTCACCATTATTCCGTTGGCAAAAATAGCTATATCTTTCCCGGTACGCAGTCGTTCGATCTTGCCGATGGTAAACTCCCCGGCTTCATCGGTAATTACCGGTAATTCATCCCGGTGTAGACGGATATAGACCGGCCCCTGGTAGGTTAGTACTGCCCGGATCACTTTTTTTGTCTCATTAGCATCGACCGGACTAATAACAGTCATATTAGGGATAGAACGCATGATTGCTATGTCTTCAACCGCCTGGTGGGTCGCCCCGTCACCATAATCAGATAAACCACAACTGGAACCGATGATCTTTACATTTAAATTAGGTAAAGCAATACCTTGTCTAATTTGGTCATAGGGCCGCCCTGCGGCAAAAACTGCAAATGAATTAACAAAAGGAATTTTTCCGACCAGGGCTAGTCCGGCTGCTACTGATACCATATTCTGTTCGGCAATACCCATTTCAAAAAATCTATCCGGGAATTCTTCCGCCAGATAACAGCTCATCGTCGACTTACTCAAGTCGGCATCAAGGGCAACAATTTGCTGATCTTTCCTGGCCAATTCTAACAGTTCTTGCCCATAAGCTTCTCTTAAACTCGCTTTGTTTGCCATTTAAGTTCACCTCTCCGCTATAAATTAGCTATATCGCTTTTGGCCTGTTCAAATTGCTGCTGATTTAACGAGACATTATGGTATTCAGCCTTATTTTCGGCAAATAATACACCCTTCCCTTTAACGGTATTGGCGATGATCACTGCCGGTGTCCCTTTAACCTGCCCGACCAGGTCTAAAGCCCCAATTATTTCTTCCATATTATGTCCATCAATTTCCATGGTATGCCAGCCAAAAGCAGTAAATTTACTGTTAAGGCCGCCGAACTTTAAACCCTCTTTGAGCGGACCGCTCGCCTGGAGTTTGTTATGGTCGACAATTGCTACCAAATTATCCAGTTGATATGACCTGGCGGCAAGGACTGCCTCCCAGATTTGCCCTTCGGCCAGCTCCCCGTCTCCCAAAATAACATAGACCTGATAATTTCTTTGGTCAAGTTTACCGCCGAGGGCCATTCCCAGACCAATTGATAATCCCTGGCCTAACGAGCCGGTATTGGCCTCGATCCCCGGGGTATCCCTTTCGGGGTGCCCTTGCAAAATTGAACCCAGGGTCTTGGTCTGTTTTAGTTCGGTTTTCGGAAAATAGCCCGCTTCAGCCAGGGCGGCATATTGGGCCAGGACGGAATGACCCTTGCTGAAAATAAAGCGGTCCCGGTCCGGATGATGCGGATGAGCCGGACTATGTTGCATTTTATAAAAATATAAAGCTGTTACAAGATCAGCCGACGACATTGAGCCGCCCAGATGACCTTTTTTATTAATACCAATCGACTCAAGGATGTTGATCCTAATGGCCTTAGCCTTTTGCTCCAGTTTGTTAATATCTCTTATTTTCATCAATTCACCTTTCCTTTTCCGAGATCCGGTTAATCGTGATCATCACGTGTTCTTCCATTAATTGCTGGGCTTTATCTCTATCTTTCTCTTTCATCGCCGCCAGGATTTTTTCGTGGTAATAAATACCGTCTCTGGTTCCCAGGTTATTAACGATCTCCTCCATCGAACTATCCAGGACATCCCGAATAATATAATTTACTTTAATAATTACCGGATTTCTGGTTATCTCCGCCAGCGCAATATGGAAATTTAAATCTTCATTGGCAAATTTTTTGGAATCGTTAATATTCGCCTTCATTCTTTTATTAATATCTTCAAGTTTTAACAGGTCGTCTTGATTAGCTCTGTCAACCGCTAAGCCGATTGTACCTACTTCAACAATTTTTCGATACTCAAGAACATTAATCGTATCAGGTTTATCTAAGACAAAATAAGGCAGTAAAGTATTCATATAATTTTCTGCCGAAAACTTTTTGACATAAGTTCCTTCCCCCTGACGCGACTCTAATAATCCCAGCGTAGCTAACTTTTGTAAGCTCTCCCGCAGACTGATCCGACTAACTCCCAGCATTTCAGTTAACTGGTTTTCCGACGGAATTTTGGTACCCGGAGCCCATTTTCCTTTCACAATTTGCTCTTTCAGGCTTTCAAAGACCTGTTCCCCAATACTTCTCCGTTCAACCTGTTTCATTAACTCCCCTCCAAATTATATTGCAAGTTATATGTTGTCTTATAAGTTCTATTATACTGCTGGCTTTAATTATTGTCAAAATTGGATTAAAAACTGGCATCTCCACAGGCTATTGGTTGCATGTTATAAGTTATATGTTGTATTATAAGTTAATTATAATCGATCGACTTACCTCTGTCAAGCTATTTTACTGGAAAATAATTTAAATATAAATATGTTAACAAGAAGCAGACTGCTACGTATAATATAAAAAAAGAGAAAATGGGAGGTGACATCTTGGCAGAGAATAAAGAAGCTCAAAGCAAAGGGGTTAGTGGTTCCGGAGCATATATCCTCTTTTTAATTTTGATCCTACTGATTATGAGCAGTCGAAATACATTTACTAGCTATTTTGACCTGCTTGATACCCAAATATCAACCATCAACAATATTTTTTCAGCCTTTTCAAATACCGCCAATGGTTTGAAATCCCTATTCCAGACAAATGTTAATAAAGAGACTAATGGGGTTGAGCTTCAGTAAATTCTATTTATGTCTTAATACAATTATATTAAATTCACTAGCGGAAACTGTACTACAGTTTCCGCCAACTTTTATGTCAAACAAAATCATTTCTTCAACTAAAATTCAATCCTTAACGACTCCAGCACATTAGTTATTCGGTTGTAGACCGAAGCCCGGTCAGAACCGGCAAAAAGCAAACCAATAGCATTATTATCCCGATCAAGGGCCAACGAACCCGAATCACCGCTCTCTGAAATTGAGTCACTAATGATCTGGTCATCAAAAAATGCTAGCCGATTGTCGCCCATTTTAACCTTAATCATACTGTTAAGTGCTTTGATCTTTCCCGAGGTTACTCCGGTAGTCCTCCCGCTCTTTACTACTTTCATATTTAGTTCTGCTTCCTTAACTCCTTTTACTTCCCCGACATCAAGGATAATATGGTCAATACAATCGGGTTCAACCGGTCGGGCTACCGCACAATCTACTAGATTATGGTTAAATCCTTCCAAATTTTTTTCTACTACACTATTTAGTGGTACAAAGCGTTCCAAATAGCCGATAATATCGTCTGGTTGTGTACCGTGATCATAAGCACCCGGTTGTAAAATCGGATCTCCCGGGGCGGCTCTACCGTCAAAACCATTGGTTAAATTGGCCAGAACATGGTTATTAGATAAGAGTAAGGTCTCACCGGTCTCAACATCTTTAACTACTGCCCCGAAAGTTCCGGCGGTTATCTGGTAATGGCCTAAACTAACCCCCGGCGGAGCAGGGCGAAACCGCTTAACCCGATTATACAACAACTTTAATTCCCCTACTTCCACAACATCGGTTTTAATCCCTTCAATTGATTCGGGTATTAAATCCTGACTACTTAATTGGCCGGCTTCGACCTTTTTGTCGACCATAATAATAATGGAGTCTTGCTCCGTCTTTTTACCATCTTTTTCTTTTTTGCCGAATCCAACCCCAATAACATGGCGGGCTTTTAATAATCTTTCTTTATAACGGGCTAAAATACTTTTAAAGCGATATTCCATAAGTCCTCCCCCCTGAATAAACTATCTTTTATTTTATTCAGGAGACTGGTTAAGTGTTATCTCGCCAGATAATAAGATTATCAAGAACAGGACTTACTGATGATTCAAAATAGTTCCACACTTTACTTCTATTTGCTAAAGCTTTTCCATATAATTTAATAAATAATTAAATCCTTAAAAAGGTGGTAGATATGAGAATCTTTCTGAGTTTTACCTTGCTTGTGCTGTTAGTTTTTGTATTGACGCCATTGGCTTTTGCCGATGAACGGGTTGAAATTTTCAGTTGGTGGACCGGTGGTGGTGAAGAAGAAGGGTTGCTGGCCTTACTGGAATTCTTTAGTGCTAACTATCCTGATCTTGAATTAATTAATGCCACCGTAGCCGGTGGGGCAGGTACCAATGCCAAGGCGGTCCTGAAGACCAGAATGGTCGGTGGAAACCCGCCCGATTCCTTTCAAGTACACGGTGGGGCAGAATTAATTGATACATATGTTAAAACCGGTTTAATGCAACCGATCACCGACTTTCTCCAGGAGTGGGGGATCAAAGATAAATTTAATCAACAAATTCTGGAGCTCTGTAGTTACCAGGGTGAACTTTATGCTATTCCGGTTAATGTTCACCGGGGTAATGTCTTATGGTATAACAAAGCCCTGTTGGCGCAATATGACCTGGAAGAACCGACCAATCTCTATACTTTTGTTACCGCCCTGAAGCAACTGGCCGAGCAGGGGGTAACACCGCTGGCCCTGGGCGACAAAAACAAATGGACGGCAACCCATTTATTTGAATGTATTATGGTAGCTACCCTGGGTGCAACTAAATATAACGGGCTCTGGGACGGCACGACCAGTTTTAATGATCCGGGCATTCGCGAAGCCCTGGTCGTATTTGGAGAGATAATCAATTATGTCAATGAAGACCATGCCGCTTTAACCTGGCAGGATGCCAGTGAAAGGGTATTTAGCGGTAAAGCTGTCTTTAATGTTATGGGCGACTGGGCCGAGGGTTATTTTAAGACAATGGGCTGGACACCGGGCCAGGAATTCGGCTGGATCGCTGTACCGGGCACCAGGGGTTCCTTTATGGTTATTACCGATTGTTTTGGTCTGCCTAAAGGTGCTCCTAATCCTGACGGGGCCAAAGCCTGGTTAAAAACTATTGCTTCCGTAGAAGGTCAGGATATCTTTAATCCCATCAAAGGTTCGATCCCATCCCGACTTGACGCCGATCAGGAACTCTATGACCCTTATTTAACCGACTCGATGCATGATTTTACTACAGCTGCCCTTACCCCTTCGATTGCCCACGGTTCAGCTGCCCCGGAGGGATTTATTACTGCCCTGCATGATGCGCTCAATCAGTTTATTACCGAAAGAGATGTCGAGCAAACCTTACATAGGATTAAAAAGGCCGCTGCCGATTTTCTATAAGCTAAGCAAAAAAATATCCCCCTCACCGCAAGTGAGGGGGAAGCAAACAATTAGGGGGTAAACTAAGGTGAAACAGAAAACAAGAGAGGGACTGATCTCATTA
Source organism: Halanaerobiales bacterium (assembly GCA_022360715.1). GTDB lineage: Bacteria > Bacillota > Halanaerobiia > Halanaerobiales > DTU029 > JAKSCG01. The sequence continues at coordinate 50,671 of JAKSCG010000200.1, read as the reverse complement.
GCCTTGCTTTCACCATCACTAATTGCAATTGCCATCTTTGTTTATGGCTTTATTGCCCGGACGGTCCAGATCTCTTTCCTTGACTGGAATAGCTTCCTTAATTTACTACAGAACCAAAAAAATTATGTTGGTTGGAGCAACTACTCTGATCTTTATGCTGATCCCAGGTTTCAGACCGACCTCTGGAACACCCTGTATTTTACCCTTTTTTTTATCATTGGGAGTATTGCCATTGGAATTTTACTGGCAATGCTCTTAAATGAGAAACCGCGGGGTGGTATTATCTTTCAGAACATTTACCTCTTCCCGCTGGCTATCTCCTTTGTCGTTACCGGAACTGTCTGGCGGTGGATCTTTTCTCCCGGCACCTTGCCCGATAATCCTTATGGGATTAACCTTCTTTTCCAGAAGATAGGCCTTTCCTCATTGCAATGGGGTTGGTTTACCAATACCAACAGCTTTTTATCCTTTAACCTGGCCCTGATTGCCGTAATAATTGCGGCGATTTGGCAGTATTCCGGTTATACGATGGCAATGTGGCTGGCCGGATTAAAGGGGATACCCGAACAACTAATTGAAGCAGCCCGCATCGACGGGGCAACTAAATGGCAGATATTTACCAAAATAATATTTCCGCTGCAGTTCCCGATCACCCTCTCGGCGATCATCGTGCTGGCCCATGTTTCATTAAAGGCCTTTGCCCTGGTCTATAATATGACTGGCAGCGGACCGAATAATGTTACCGATATACCGGCTATTTATATGTTTGAAGCCACTTTCCGAGCCAATCGATATTCTACCGGGTCCAGCATTGCTGTAGTAATGCTCCTGATGGTCGGATTACTTATCATCCCTTATCTGGTTAATGTGATCTTTAAAAAGGAGAGCTAAACAGTGTCAATTGTAAAAACAAAGATTAACCGCCAAATTATTATCTATGCCCTGCTTGTCCTCTTTACCTCTTTCTTTATTTTGCCGATGTATATCCTGGTCTTAACCAGTTTTAAACCATTTCAGGATGTTACAGTATCTACGCTCTGGAATTGGCCGACCAGTCTTTCTACCGACGGGTTTAGCCGTGCATTTAAAAAACTCGCCCCTAATCTGTTAAACAGCTTTTATTTAGTTATTCCGGCAACACTGATCTCCGCTACCTTAGGTTCGCTAAATGGCTATGTCCTGGCCCAGTGGAAATTCAAAGGTTCAAAGATATTGTTTGCCCTGATTCTTTTTGGTATGTTTATCCCTTACCAGAGTATCCTCTTCCCGTTGGTACAATTCCTTCAAGCGATTGACCTTTACGGTTCAATTCCGGGCTTAATCCTGGTTCATGTTGTGTATGGCATCCCGATTACAACCCTAATCTTTCGAAATTACTATTATGAGGTTCCTACCGTCCTGACCGAAGCAGCCAAAGTTGACGGGGCCAATATTCTGGCTGTCTACCGGCATATTTTCTTCCCAATCTCGCTCCCCGCCTTTGTAGTTGTTGTCATTTGGCAATTTACCAATATCTGGAATGAATTTCTTTTTGCAGTTACGGTAACCAGCCAACCGGCCAATCAACCAATAACCGTTGCTTTATCCAATCTGGCCGGAAGTCAGGTCATCGAATGGAATATCCAGATGAGTGGAGCTATTATTACTGCTTTACCCACCCTGCTTGTTTATATCTTTTTGGGCCGATATTTTATTAAAGGATTACTGGCCGGTTCAGTCAAAGGCTAAAGGATTTATTTAGTCTTTAAAAAATAAATTGAGGGGTTGCTCATAGCTTAATTTGACGGCCAGATCTGCGGCCAACTGAGCAGGTATCTGACCTCGCTCCACTAAATTGCCTAACACATTACACAGACTCCTTCGGAACATCTCGGTTCTGGAACCATAGGAAATTAATTTTCTGGAGTCTGTTACCATTCCGGCAAAATTAGCCAGTAAGTCAACAGTTCCAATATATTTGAGCTGATTCTCCATCCCATAAGGACTGTCATTAAACCACCAGGCGGCACCCAGACTAACTTGGGGGAAGGCTCTGCTGATTGTAGCCAGGGCAGGATAATGACCAGGGTCAATACAATATAAAACAATTTTAAGTCTCCCGTCAAAACGGTTTAAAAAGTATCGCAGGTTTTCCGTAATTTCGATGTGCTGAGTTGAGACATCCCCACCGCTATCGGGACCTAAATTATCAAATAACTTTTGCCGATAGTCCCGAACCGCTCCCAAATGTAACTGGGTTACCCATCCACTTTTCTCATTCATTTGACCAAATTGCTCCAGTAAAAAGGCCTTATAATCTTTCACTTCTTGTGGACTAAGTTGGTTACCATTATAAGCCTTACGATGGATTAAAGCTGCCTTTTCTTCCGAAAGATAATGGGAATAGGGCACAAAGAGACCGTGATCACTGGCAACACAGCCATTTTCTTCAAAAAAGTCATGGGATTGCTGTAAAGCAGTTAAAAACCCCTTCAATCCGGTGGTATCCTGCTCATAGCAAAGACCCATTTCCTGGACAAATTCTATCCACCCTTTTTTCTCAATATTCATCGCCTGGTCGGGACGCCAAGTCGGCAAAATGCGAATTGTTTTGATTTCTTTGCTAGCCTGTTGATGATATTTCAAATCTGAAGTAGGTTGATCAGTGGTACACATCACCGTTACTTTCATTTCCTGGAGCAATTGCTGCGGTTTCATTCTCTCTTCGCCCAACGCTGCTTTAGTTTTATCCCAGATCAACTCGGCTGTATCTGCACAAATAACTTGTTCAATGCCAAATCTCCGCTTTAAATCAAGGTGAATCCATTCATAGGTTGGATTCCCTGCTAAATCCGGAAAAATTTCGGCTAAGGCCAGCCATTTCTCCCGGTTGGAAACATCTCCGGTAATTAATTGCTCAGCAATCCCCCGTTTTCTCATTAATTCCCAGACATAATGATCAGTCGCTGCTTCTACTTCCCAGATGTCATTCCAACCTTTATTATCGACTATTTCCTTCACATCTCCATGGTTATGAACATCTACTATTGGCAAATCCCCAACCTCTTGATACAATCTTTCGGCTGTCTTATTCTCCAACAAATAGCGCTCATCTAAAAATGCCATTGTTTCAACCCCCTCTAATAATAGCCTGGACTTCATACTAACAACTAGTAATACTTAATTCAACAAGTACTAGCAATTATCCTCTACCCAATAGGCTTATTTTAAAATAACATATTAATGGTTTATGAATATACTATAGCAAACCGGTAAAGAAAGGGGGATTTTTGATGGGTAATTATTCCGCTGAAGGTTATGGCGGTGGAGGAGTAGCGATCATTTTCTTAATTCTGATTTTATTGTTGTTGGGTCTTCCCGGATTTTATAGTAAAAACAAATAAGCTTACATATAAATCAGCAAATACAGCCGATTATTACCGGAGTAACTTAGTCCAATTAACTTAGCCCTGTTCAACTTTAGTGCTGGTTGTGCAGGGCTCTGGTGTCTGAGTAATCACCCGGTTGGTACTTTTTAAATTTCTGCCCATTTCCGTTGAACCGGGCAGGTCAGCTACCCCTTTACTTGCTGGTCGTTGCGGAGAATGCACGATGGTGATACTGTTTAGGATTATTTCTGTTTCTTCAATATTTTCATCTTTGTTTTTCCTTTTCCTTATTTCGGCCCGGGGAACAACGATAGTTACTTCATGAGGTAGGTCATAGGAAAAACACCTTTTCAGGTAAATTTCCAAGCCGGCCAGTTCCAACTGAACCTGGTCTTGATTCCGGCCGCAACATTTTTTTTGAAAAATATTTTTGAGCATCGCTTTAGCCTTACTTAAAAGCAAGCTGGCCATCCGGTAATCCACCTCCCTGATATAATCAAAAGATATAACTCCTATATTTAATATATGCAAAGACCGCCCTCTTTGCATCCGGCAATTTTTCCGGCCGGACTTGCTTCAATTCCCCAACCTATTTAGAACAATTTAACTCTAACTTACATATGATAAAGATAGAACGATCAATATCTAAGGATAATAACCCAGGAGGGACTCAAATGGCTATTCCAATTATTTTTAATGCGATTAATATAAACTCACTCAATACAAATTCATTGGTATCAATTGGGGAAAACGCCCAACCGGATTGGGACTCTCACTCCAAGACAAATCAGGGTTCAGGAGCCGGCTTTGGCTTTAATTGGGATATAGGAATCATCAACTATATTTTTGATAACGATGTCTGGGATACCCCGATCTTCGACCCTGATTTTGTACCAACTGTGCAAAAACAACAATTTTAGGAGCGGGAAGCAGTGGTCAGGAGAAAATCACCCCCGGCTGTCATCTTTGAAAGTATTAATGTTCAATCAATTACCAATCTTTCCGGCATCTTTATTGGCGACAATTTTCAGTGTTATTGGGAATCTCAAAATAAAACCAATACCGCCTTCGGTTCGGTCAGAGGCGAAAAAAATTCAGTCAATAACCCTTTAAATTACCTGATCGATCCTGATCAGCTGGATAATCCTAAACTAAATCAGAAAGAAAGTAGTGAAAAAGGATGGTAAAAATTAATTATAGCAGTCTGCAGGTAGATTTGATTACCAATTCTTCAGGTATCTTTACCGGACAAAATCTTCAGCTCAATTGGAAGGCTTACATAGAAAACAATAGTGGTTTAGGAGGATTAAACGGCAATGCTAATCAACTAGCTAACCCTAAAAACATCTTAATCAAAGCACCCCCAAGTAATAAACCCTGACCATTGCTGTTACCGCTGAATTATGGGGGTGAAGCTATGTGGTGGTTTGATTTTTTTAAAAAAATCACTAAAAAGAAAAAAAGAAACGAACAACTACTGGCTGAATTAAAGCATAAAGTCAAGAAAATGGAGCAAATAATTCAAAATATTAATAACAAATCTCCGGAATATCACATCAATATTGAAAAGATAATGATTGAAAATCCTCAATTAGACAATTTAACATTCCGTTTAGACAAACTGGATATCAAGGAATTGGGCGGTGCTCTAAATATGGGCAATAACTTTGGTATTGAGGTGGTAAAGGATCAAAAACATAAAAAACAAAGCAAGGATAATAATTCCAAGATCAACAATATCCAGCTCATTGATAAAAACCGTCATAACTAGCTTATTATTCCGGAGGCTAAGCCGGGAGGTCGGATCTAATGTCATACTTATCGCCGATTTTTATTATTGGTGATATCCATATCGGCAGTATTGAAGGGGCTTCTTGTTTTAATATGGGTAACAATTTCCCAACCGGTTTTAAAAGTTATAAAAAACATAATCAGGGCTTTGGTTCAATTACTGGGGATAATAATAATGTGGAAGAGATCGGCTCTCTACTGAGCGATTCGTCCCGGACCGAACTGATTGAAGAGCTGGCAAACGATCATGTCCCCGAACTGTTAAGGCACTTAGGAAAACAAAGTAGGGGTGGGAAAGTTGTCAAATAATCCGTTTGATCAAATGGGGATAGAATTTCCTGACCTTGAAAAATATATCAAGCAAGTACTCAATCAAACCATGAACAAAGCAAACAGTTCATTTACTCCGGTTGACAAATCGAATTTAAAGGATTTTATTCAAAATGTCTTGAACCAATCATTTGATTTTAATAGTAAAAACTACCATTCTATGCATACCTCGCCAAAAACCGAATTCCCTGAACCCATTTTTTTTGAAATTCATGGCTTTACTATTGTTAGATTGGAAATACCCGCTGGGATTAATCAAAGGAATATTAAAGTTTTTTTAAAAGGTAATCAGGTAATCATCAACTGGACTCCGGATCAGCGGGAACAAACTTTCCAGCTGACCACCAATGTATCGCCTAAAAATACCAAGGCCATTGTCAAAGATAATGTTCTGGAATTAAGGCTTCCCTCCGATCCGGAGATTGAGACAAATGAGATCAGTATTCAGTTTCTCTAGTTTTTTCCTTAGCGGTCATTGTATATTTTCTTTAAATAAATCGAAGATTAATTAATACACACTAAATATAAGGGGATGTGATTGGATGGACGGGAGTTGGCTGGCCCTTATTCCCTTCCTGGTTGTAATCCCGGTAGCAATTTGGACAAAGCAAATTATACCCGGGTTAACCCTGGGATTGCTAATCGGTTCCTATCTTGTTGAGCCTACAATACTGGGGGGATTACAGAAAACCCTGTCCTATCTTATTAAAACTCTCCAGGAAGAGAATAATCTTAAGATTATTATCTTTTTATATCTCTTCTCCGGTTTAATTGAAATAATTAAAATTAGCGGTGGTATTAAGGGTTTTGTCGAATATATTTCCGTCAAAATTAATACAAAGACCAGTGCATTATTGTTAACCTGGTTTTCCGTCATCGGTACTTTTAGTGCCCCAACATTCCGAATTGTAACGATTACCCCGATTATGAAAGCCTTGCTGCAAAGAATAAAGCTATCCACCCAGGAATTAGGCTTTATGATTGAAGTTACTTCCACCCCGATTATCGTATTAATACCGATTGCCACGGCATTTGTCGGTTATATGATCTCATTGATCGAATTAGCCCTGACCAATTATGGCCTTGAGGGCAATGCATATAATTTGTTTATTCAGAGTATTCCCTTCAACTTTTTTTCCATCGCAATGATTAGTCTCGGGCTCTATCTCAGTTTTTTCCACCGTTCCACTGACCGGGAAATGTCCTTTAAAAATACACCGCCTGATGCGGAAGACTGGCATGAATGTCACCCGGTTGTCTCCGACGAGCTACCGTCTAAGCCATTAAATCTAATCATCCCGATTATTTTATCCTTGGTTTTAACCTTTGTAATCACCTGGTGGGATGGTTATCAAAAAACCGCTAATCATTTCAAGGCCTTTCTGGAAGCAGATGTCTTAGCAGCAATGGTCATTTCTTTAATAATCACCTTTTTTTGTACAACAATCTTGTTTTTATTCCAAAAGATTGCCCTTACCGAAATTATCAGTCATTTTATTTGTGGTGGTAATGAGTTAATGAAAATAATCTTACTGCTAACTTTAGTCTGGGGAATATCTGCCGTAACAGAGGATTTAGGGCTATCGGCATTGATCACTAATCATACCGCTTGGGTCCCCAAACAATTTGTTCCCCCGATCATCTTTATAATCGGGGCAATCCTTTCTTATTTTATTGGTTCTTCCTGGGGGACCTGGGGAATATTAATGCCACTCGGCATGTCACTGGCCCAAGTTGCTGCCAGCCCTTTTCCCTTAATCATTGGGGCAATCTTTGCTGGCGGTACCTTCGGAGCTTTTGCTTCACCACTAAGTGGGAACACTGTAACAATTGCTAAAATACTAAATCTACCCCTGCTTGAATATACCAAATATAAATTAAAACCGGCTTTAATCGCTGCCGGAGTATCGGTTTTTTTATATTTAATCTCCGCTATCCTCCTCTAGCAGAATTTCCAGTTGTTTTCAAAAAAAACCCACTCCTGAGTAGAAGTGGGTCTTTAATAAAACTATAATTTAAATCTGGCAATGCTCTCGGTCAGCCCATTAGCCATTTCGGCCAATTCCGTTGATGCGGAAACGATTTCTTCCGTTGATGCGCTCTGTTCTTCACTGGATGCGGCTACCTCTTCGGCATTACTGGCTGCTTCCTCACTAACGGCGGCAACCTGGGTAATTGAACCCTCTACTTCTTTACTATTTGCTGACATTTCCTGTGCTTTCTCCTCCAGTACGACAATAATATTCATCAGACTTTCCGTCGCCTGATTAATCTCGGCAAAGGTCTGGCCGGTATTTTGGATCGAATTGACACTTGCGATCACTACATCTTCCGTTTCTTTCATTTTTTCAACAGCTTCCCCGACATTATGCTGGATATCTTTTACTAACTGAGCAATCTGGTTAGTTGCCGTAGTTGATTCTTCAGCCAGTTCTCTAATCTCATCAGCCACAACACTAAACCCTCGGCCGGCCTCGCCGGCTCTGGCAGCTTCAATTGCTGCATTTAGCGCCAGCAAGTTGGTCTGGGCAGCTATGCCATTAATTAATTCGATAATCTCACCGATTCTTTGGGAAAGTGTCCCTAGGGAATTAATCGTAGTTGCTACTTGATTTGAGTTTTTTTCCAGATTATTGATCTGTTCGATCGAAAAAGTAATTGAATCATTCCCCTGTTCAAAGTTATTTTTGACCCGATCAGCCTGTTTATTCATTTCAGCTGACATTTGCCGGACATTATCTATATCATTAGTAAGTTGCTTAATAACCGTGTTAGTTTCTTCAATCTGGGCAGCCTGCTCCTCAGCACCAGACGCTACATTCTCAATCGCCCTCCCCACCTCTTCGGCCGAAGCGGCTACTTCCTGTCCGGAAGCTGATAATTCTTCACTGGAAGAAGATAAGTTGGTGGAAATATCACTAAACTGTCCGATCATACTGCGCAAATTATTGCCCATTTTATCAAAGGAGCCAGCCATTCTCCCGATCTCATCTTTCCGTTGTAGAAAAGACCCGGGTAGTTTTTTGCTTAAATCATTACCGGCAATATATTCAGCATGCTCGGTAACAGTCTGGATCGGACTGGAAATATAATAGGCAATAGCAAAAGCAATAATTAATGCAATAATTAAGGCGATAAGTATTGTTAAAATAATTTCGTTTCTGATGATCGTTAATGGGGATAAAATATCTCTACTATCGGCTCCAATTGCCACTGACCATCCGTTAAGCTCAATCGGGGCAAAGGCCATGTATTTTTCCATTCCATTTAATACATACATAGCACTGCCCTTTTCTCCATTAATCATCCGGTCTACGATATCCTTAAATTGTTGATTCCCATCTTCCAAGATCTTTTTATTCCCCAAATATTTATCAACCGGGTGAGCGATAGTGTTTTTTCCACCGTCAATAATCCAGCCATAACCATAACCGGTTATCTTCATGCTTCTGGTAATTTCCTGTAAATAACTCAGTTTAATCGTAGTTCCCAGAAATCCAATAACAGTATTCTCTAAAATAATCGGGCTACCTACTGCAATAACTTGTCTTCCTGTAATTTTACTAATAATCGGACTGGAGATTACCGGTTTCTTTGTCCTGAGCGCCTCCCGGAAATATGCCCGGTCAGAAATATTACCGGGGTTTCCGGTGGTTGCTTGATAATTTCCATCTAAATCGGCAATATATATTGAATTAATATATTCATGACTATTAGCAATTTCAATTAACATAGTTTTTTGGGAAAGCCAGTCACCGCTTCTAACGAGCGGCGTTTTGGAAAGATCTTCCATCTGATTTTTTATCCCCTTTAACCAATTGGAAACAATTTCAGCATCATTTTCCGCTTGATAAGTAGCACCGTCTAAAATAGCCTCCTTCAAAATATTCCGTGACTGGTAATACAAAATGATCGAACTGGCCGTCAGGACAACTAAAATTAGCGCCCCAATAATCAACATCATCTTCCTTTTCAAACTATGTAACATTATTATTACCCCTCCTAAGTATGACTTATACTTGTAAATGCCGGTCATACGGCCATCTTTCAAGCAAATTATGTCATTTAATAATATATTTCGACATAATATTATTTTTTCCTTCATTTTTAGCTAATTTTAAAAAAATTACATAAAACCCAGCTATAGGCTGGGCTTCAAAAACATTGACCGCTTTAAACACCATTAACGTACCGGATTAAGAAATAATTAACCCTGTTTATATTTATAAAACTTCAGCTCCAGATAATGGTCATCAAGATAATTAACCTCAACTTGCTCAACCATCATCCCAACCAAATAAATTTCACTGTCGATGTCGCTCTCACCGGCTAGTCCCCCGTAATATTCCTCAATACCACTTTGTTTAGGGCAGTTGATCAATTTACAAAATTTTGCTATTTCTTTATCTTTTTTAGCTAAGTAATTTGTTTTAAAATAAAACTTATAATAATCGGCGGTCACCTCTATCTTCAAGTCAATATTATTGCCGCCTACTGATAAAAAAAACGAGATAAGCTCATCAGCAATTCTAGCTACCCGTTTATTATAGTGTTTCATCTCATCCCTCCTCTCTAAAATGCTCTATAATCGGAATTAAAGTTGTAGCAACGATACCACCGGCAAAACCGTTATTATATAAATTGAATCCCCCGTGAAGATAACCAACATTATGCACAACAGAAGAATGAATAAAACCGGCTAAGATCCCGTAATGCCAACCAAATTTCCCGCCAATCGGGGCCAGGGTTGTACCAAATAACCCGGCTAAAATAGCAGCCGGATCATTAATTGACCACATTTTCGTCAAACCACCCAAAATAACTCCTACAAAAATCGGGACGATATTTTTGAGATGCTTTCCAAAAGCACCAAATCCCGCAATAGTTAAAATTCCGGCCAGGGAAGCCCCGTTGAGCTGGCCTTTAACCAGGAGAACATAGGCGGTAGCTGCCAGTCCGTTTATTCCCATATTAATTAAGCTGGGGGCAAAACCCTCCAGGATAATAAAATCACTAACCAGTCTTCCCGCATAATCATAAATCGCCAATAATCCTTTAAAAGAACGCTTATTAAGGAAAAAACCGATAATAATCATTGAACTAAAAACCACAAACAGATAAAGGGATAACACAAAATTATTCCCGGTTGACCAGATAAATCTTGTACTGATCTCGAAACCATATGACCTCATTAGCGAGACAAAAACCGTTCCGAACACACCGGCCGTAAAACCGACATTATACAGATTAAATCCTTGATGAACCCGCAAAAGGTAGGAAGCAAATGGCGGCATGATAAACCCAATCCCAAAACCGACAAACAAACCGGCAATTATTCTAATAATTAGTGGCTGGTCCAGAGTAAAGATAAAGTAAGTAGCTAATGGACTTAAACTGGTACTCAGTAAAGCTACATAAATGTATTCTTTAAAACTATCTCCCTGATATCTAGCATATGCGAAAACACCAAGGATAATTATCCAGATATTAAAAATATTTTTGCCCAAAAAGGCAAAGCCGGCGACTAAAAAAATAGCAGCAATGGCAATCCCGTTGACAGGAGTCTTTAACCAGTACAGGAGCAAGATACAGATTACAGTCAGTAGTCCGGAATTAACAAAAGATGCTCCCAGACCACCAACTCCGATGTAGTCACTAAGCAATAGATCCGGTTCGGTAATTATTCTGAATAACCCGCTTAGTATTTCCTGGGGTGTATCCATGATTAAACCAAATACTATTGAGATCAGACCATATCCCAAAAAAATCATAAACTTCACTTTTTCAGGAATCATCGCAAATTTGTCAAAATAAAGGTTTTGTTTTTCCAAAACTTTACCCCCACTTTTATAGTTAGTTTATGGACGACTTTATTCCAATTTAAATATAATAAAAAAATGGAGTTAAGTCAAGGAAAGTCGAAATTAAAAAAAAACAGCCTGTACTCATTAGCTGTCCATTTTAAATCAGATTTAGATCAAAAAATCAGCAATTATATTGAAAAAATATCCGATAACTATAATCGCCAATCCGGTAATAGTTACAAAAACTGCCAGCAATTTTACTTTAATAACCTTTCTCAGCAAGATCATTGCCGGCAAAGACAGCGCCGTTGTTGCCATCATAAACGATAAGGCCGTCCCAATACCCACCCCTTTATGGATTAGCGCTTCGGCAATCGGGATAGTACCAAGAGCATTTGAATATAAAGGAATACCCACTAAAACTCCAATCAATACTGCTAATGGATTATCCGGGCCGGCATATTTAGCCAGAACAGGAGCTGGGGCCCAACCGTGAATAATTGCTCCGATCCCGATTCCGATGATTAAGAAAAACCAGATCCGGCCTACAATCTCTTTCACATTGTTCCAGGCCAACCTGACCCTTTCCCGGCGATTTAATTTCTTAATCTCCTGTTTGCCGAGTTGGAGCTGATAAACATATTTTTCAACCCATTTTTCTAAAGCAAGGAAATCAATAACAATACCACCAATAATCCCAATAATTACTCCGGTTACCACATAAACTACAGCAATCCTCCAGCCAAAAGCGGCTAATAAAACAGCAAATGCTGCTTCATTGACGATCGGAGAAGTGATCAAAAAAGAAAAGGTTACCCCCAACGGAATACCTGCCTCAATAAAGCCAATAAAGATCGGAACCGATGAACAGGAACAAAACGGGGTTACTATTCCCAGTAATGAAGCCATGATATGACCGCTAACCCCACTAAACCGCTCTAATATTTTTTTGGTTTTCTCAGGCGGAAAGTAACTCCGCAGATAGGAGATCAAAAAGATCATAATCCCAAGCAAAATCATAATTTTGACAATATCATAAATGAAAAAATGAAGACTGGAACCCAATCTACTCGCTACAGAGATTCCCCATCCTCTTTCCAGCAGTAGTTGGACTAACCGTTCTAGCCAGGTAAAAATATTATCCACCTCCTATAACTGTGTCCATTATATTACTCAAACCAGGACTTGATCTCACTGGCCGAAGGGACCCGGCCGGCACATTTGGTTTGCCCGTCAATTAACACAGCCGGTGTCATCATTATCCCTTTCTGGACAATCTCTTCTATCTCTTCCACTTTAACCAGCTCAACCTCAATTCCGGCTGCTTCCAGTCCCTGTTCGATTAACTCTGCTGTTTTTCGACATTTAGCACAACCGCTGCCCAAAACTTCAATTTTTTTGATCATAAATAGCTCGCTCCTTCCTCAATCAAAATTCCGCCCGGATTTTCTCAATCAATTCTTTTACTTTTGCTTCAATTACATCTCTACACTCCCGAAAGACCTCAAGCGGTTGACCTACCGGGTCATCCAGTCCCCAATCTTCTCTAATCTTACAGGGAATAAAAGGGCATTCCACCCCACACCCCATTGTAATCAGAACATCCAGTTCAGTCGGTATATCTTTTAATAGCTTGGGATATTGAGTACTAATATCAATCCCGATCTCCTCCATCACCCTGAGCGCATTAGCATTAACTTTTTCAGCCGGCTCGGTCCCGGCACTATATACTTCCAGAAGCTCACGACCATACTCCCGGGCAAACCCTTCAGCAATCTGACTACGACAGGAATTACCCACACAGACAAAAGCTACTTTATATTTCATTAGTTTAGCCCCCCTTTTGCTTATATTTTAAGCGCTCCTTTTTTTCGGGGAAACCAGTGTTGAGTTCGGTTGGCTATCGCCACCAAACCTAACATAACCGGCACCTCGACCAGAACACCTACAACTGTCGCCAGTGCTGCCCCCGAACTTAACCCAAAAACAGCAATAGCAGTCGCTACCGCCAGTTCAAAGAAATTACTGGCACCGATCAGCGCAGCCGGTGCAGCGACTGAATGTTCAATTTTCCAGGCCTTAGCCCATCGATAAGCAAAAACAAAAATAAAAAAGGTCTGGATAATCAACGGGATCGCGATTAGTAAAATATGCAAGGGATTGTTGATGATAACATCACCCTGGAATGAGAATAAGATAACCAGGGTCAACAATAACCCACTAATTGTAATATTACTTAGTTTCTTCAAAAAGACCTGCTCAAACCAATCTCTCCCCTTATATCTAAGCAAATACCTTCGGGAAATATATCCGGCGATTAAAGGGAGCACAATGTAAAGTAGCACCGAAAGCAAAATCGTGTCCCAGGGCACTGCCAAATCACTTAGCCCTAATAAAAACATGACCAGTGGAGCATAGACCAAAATTAATACCAGGTCATTGAGTGCGACCTGGACCAGGGTATAAGCCGGGTCACCATCAGTCAGGTAGCTCCAAACAAAGACCATGGCTGTACAGGGGGCAGCCCCCAGCAAGATTGCTCCGGCAACATACTGCTGACCAATAGCCTCCGGAATCAAGTTGCTAAAGATCACCCTAATAAATAACCAGGCAAAAAAATACATAGTAAAAGGCTTGATCAACCAGTTAGTAACCAAAGTTACGGTCAAGCCCTTCGGTCGTTTGCCGGCATTTAATATACTGCCAAAATCAATCTGTACCATCATCGGATAAATCATAAACCAGATTAAGACAGCTACCGGGATTGATACCCGCGCATATTCCCATCTGCTTAAGGTGGTGGGAAATGCCGGCCAGATTTTCCCAATAAGCACACCGGTAAAAATACAGACCACCACCCAGAAGGTCAAATATTTCTCAAAAAAACCCAGGGCTTTCTCCGTTTTATTTTTATTTTGCATCTACAATCCTCCCTCATTCAGTCTTAAGTCCTCTTCTTAAATCTGCACAGGTAAAACCGCTGTCCTGATAATTAGCCAACTTTTTGTTATCTTCCTGACACAATGCTAACTCTTCCAGCTCATCATCAATTATTTTTTGGATAAAAGGATGGACTTCCACTATCTTTGGATTTAAAGAATAATAAACCCACTGGGCTTTCTGCTCAGCTTTAATCAAATCGGCCTGCTTCAGCTTAATTAAATGGCGCGAGGCATTGGATTGATTAACACCCATGATATGCTCAAGCTCACAAACACAAAGTTCGCTTACTTTTAATAAATTCAGGATCCGGAGCCTGTTCTCATGAGACAAAGCCTTAAGTATTTCCATTAACGATAAGATATGGCCACACCCCTTTCTCTTATATTTTTATATTCGATTATAATCATATGATAAACCACCAACTTAATTTTGTCAAGAGTTATTTGATTCACATTTATTGAAACAGTGGCATATATTTTGATATAAAATAAGCTATCAATTGGTGGGTGAAAAATATGAGAAGATTAAATCCCGACAAGTTATCAGTTGAGTATAGAGGAAGTGTTACCCCGGCTGGACCGATTATCCCCAGATGTTATACCTTAACCCATTCGGATCTTACCGGCGAACTCTTTCTGACCATTGCTCCTTATTTCGCCTATGATCAAATTAATCCAACCAGAGATGAAGTTTTAGGGAAATGGCAATTGCGCGACAATCGTTATATCTTCGCTGGTTCAGTTTATATCAACGGAGAGTTTGGGCCCGGCCGGGCCAGGATTAGAAATAGAATCTTTATCCGGGAGTTACCACTGGCCTTACAAGCAATCAGGTATGGGGACCGCGTTCTTTTTAATACTGAGCCGACTTTGAATTTATCTCCGATCTATATTTATTTTGATTCATCATATCCTGAGTTTAAGCGGACAGAATATTGGGGTATTTTCTTAAAATATGAATAAATTTGGCCAATTAGCTCCTTAACAATTAAAATAGTTAGCCCCCTCTCCTTGCTGCTCCTAATAGCACCGACATACCTTATTCTCAATTTCCCGTCGCTGTACCTGGTCAAATCTAATAATCATCGCCAACAACTCGGCGACATGGTGTTTTTCATCATCGGCAATTTCTTGAAAGAGTTGCTTAGCCGGTTCATAAGAAGTCATTTCCGCATGCCTTTCATACATGCTAATTGCTTCTAATTCCCCGATTAAGTCGGCCCTTAACATTTCAAGTAGGGTAGTATCATGGTCTCGATATGGCATCTCTGCACCACCTCCTGCTCCATTTTATGTCGGAATGGCCTTAACTGCTACTTTTATAGCTGTTTATCACCACCTTTTGATATTGAACCTTTGTTCCATGGCTCTATGAAGCATAAAATCCCTGAACTTGAAGATATATTACTATACTAAAAACTATTAGGATATAATCCTTTTGCTATTTGCTCAAGGGCAACTGTATTTTGTAGCCCTGGAAACATAGAAAACAAATTTATTACAACAATTCTATTATTCTTTATAGCAGATACATCAGATAGCTCTTTTATTGACTTCAACAGTCTTAATTCATTACGCTCAGTATCATGTAGTCATATTGATGCCAACCATTATCTCTTTGATCATAATGATGAGGTGACCGATGATATCAATGACGTTTTCAACCTTAATATCGGTCAAAAAGTGATGACGCTGGGAGAAATCAAAAAAATTTTGGAATGGTTAAAAAATGTTGATTTAGCACGACAAGTTTTGGCAAAAAAATAATCCCGCAACATGATTATATTAAAGGCTTGGCGGGACTTTTTTGTCTTTTTTGCTTCCGAAGATAAGTGTATTAAGCACTATCTGTCAAACTTTTTTATTTGGGCCTTTTGCAATCTACTTGCGGCAAAGTAGTTTATGGTATAATAAGGGCAAAATAAGGAGGAAATTATCATGAATATACCAAATTTGATCGAATTCCTTAGTATTTATCTGATTGATGTTATGTTTCTTATTTTTAAAGGCCTTATTATAATTTTGATCTTTGGGATCGGGAGTGTTCTTTTAAAGTTTATTATCAATATATTAAGTGTGGTCTTCCCCACTAAATCATACCGCTTTTTTAGTAAACCCAATTTATTTTTTGAGCGACTTTTAGCTCTTGCTAAAATACTCATTGGTCTTTTTGTCGGTGTCTTTTTAGTCTGCGGACTAATCTATGGAATAATTTCTTTTGTCGAAAAAGTATTGACTACAGAAATGGCAACAATTATCGGCTTTGCCCCGCTCATTTTTTTCCACCGGGCTTAAAACTTTATTTCATATTTACTTTTGGGTTTAGGGAAATCTTGCTGATATTTTGGGATCCAGTTTGCTCCAAAAGATTCAATCGGCCAGACATCGGCATATGCAGGTAATGAACCTCCGGCATCCTGTAAGATAAGATGGAATAACTCTTGTGCTACCTTCATTTTGTCGGCTATAATGTTATGCTGTTGCTCCGGATCGTTATTAAGAGCATAGAGTGAAGCATCTTTTCCGTCGATTCGACATGTCATCATATAATCATTATTTTGGATCCATACATAATTCCCTAAGATCGATGTGACATACTGACGGGGATTATTAGCTTGCCTTTCCAGTAGCGGAACGAGGTTAATTCCATCAAAGAAATCCTTCTCATAACCCAACAGATTAAAGATAGTTGCCACCAGATCATGGCTTTGAATATAATTTGGTATTTTTCCGGCAGCTAGTTTCGGATGATAGAGCAACGCGACTATCTCCATCAGTTCTCGATTCATGCCCCAGGGCACCTTTCCGATTAAGCCCCGCTCTCCTAGCGATACACCATGGTCAGAAACTAAAACAATCATAGTGTTATCAAGTAAGTCTAACTGTTTAATCTTATTCATAAAATAACCAAACCAATGATCGACCAGGGTAACTTTACCCGCATATAAAGCTCTCATTTGTGCTAATTCGGCCGGAGATAAATAGTCTGCCTTGCCATATTGGGGCAGAATGATCGATTTGCCTTTATATCCCGGATTATATTTTTTCCAATATTCTTTCGGCGGGTCAAACGGTTCATGGGGAGAAAAACAATCGACTACCAAAAAAAACCGGGATTCGTCAGCATTTTCCGCCAACCATTGTGCAGCTTTCATAAATAGACGGGCCGGAAATGTTGCACTGTCTTGCTCTAAATTAATTTTATTAACATTGGACAGATACTGAATAAGCATTCTTTCAGCACCGGTACCGTGCATTTTTTTGGTAAGATATAGCTCCGGATTAATTCCTTTTCTACTGGAACGATAAAAATCGACTACTTGTCCTCTAATAAGTTCCCATTGCTGAAAACCGCGAATAAAATTCATGCTGGGCTTAAATTGATGATAAGTATCAGTAAATAATGCTGTACGATAGTCTTGGTTTGACAGCAACTCGACAATAGTGGATTGATTTTCCGGAATTGGTTGCCAACCTTCAAACCGGACCGGATCACCTTTAACCGGTTGAAAAGTTGAAAAAGGAAAGCTTCTAAGTCCCGTATAAACAGAACGCCGAAAAGGGATCGTTGGTAAGGCTTCCGGAAAACACTTGTCGAAGATCACGCTATTGGCGGCAAGTTGATCGATATTTGGTGTTTCAATCCATTTATTACCATAAGCGCCGATGTGATCCTGGCGAAGACTATCAACTATTACTAATATTAAATTCAATTTAAGTCACTCCTCATAGTTAATTTGTAATATATCAACCTTTCACCGCGCCACTACTAAGTCCTTGAATCATATGTCTGCCGCCGATAATTACCAAGATAAAAATTGGTATAATCATGGTAATACTGCCCGCTGCTAAACCGGTCCAGTCAATTCCATGTTCACCAATAAAGCCATATAATTTAACGGGAAGAGTCGCGGCATTACGACGTGTTAAAGCTAAAGCAAGTAAAAACTCATTCCAGGCAGTAAGAAAGGTAAAGATTGAGCTAGCAATCAGACCCGGCCTCAGCAATGGAAAAATGACCCTGATAAAGGCACTTAACCTCGTGCATCCGTCAACTAAAGCCGCCTCTTCTAATTCAATCGGCAATTGATTAATAAATGTTTGCATCATCCATACTACCAGTGAAACACTCAAAGCAGTATACGGCAATATTAAGGATATATATGTGTCGACAAATCCCATTCTTGAAACTAGAATAAAATATGGTATCACAAATATGACTGGCGGAAACATACGAAATAGTAGAACAATTGATAAGATATATTTACTTTGGCGCGACCGAATCCTTACTAAACTATAGGCAGCCGGCAGACCAATACAGAGACTCAGGAGCGTTGTTATGGAAGCGATTATTAAGCTGTTCAGAAACCTGTTAAGATAAGGTTGCTGATCATACTCTCCACCGGTCCAGAGCTGAATGAAGTTATCAAAAGTAGGAGAAAAAAACCAGATTGGGTCTTCGGATAGCGCCTGACTTTCTGTTTTAATGGCGGTTAATCCCATCCAGATAATTGGCCCCAATATGATAATTAACACGATCGTTATAATAATGCGGAAAAATAACCAATGAAACAGCTTTTTTTTATTTTTCATTCCTTAATTCCTCTCCCTTCTGCCGCAATATGTGTTAGTAAGTATCCTCTTTAAACTTCAATTTAATTAACACCATTGCCACCAAAGATAGTAAAATTAAAAATAACCAGGTAGTGGCCGCACTTTTACCAATATCAAAATACCTTAACCCTTGTTTAAATATTTGTAAGCTTAATATTTCAGTACTTATTCCCGGCCCTCCTCCAGTGATCGCATAAAAGACGGCAAATGCTTTAAATCCGTCAATAATTCGGAAGGTTAAGACGGCCAGAAGCACCGGCTTTAAATATGGAAAGGTAACATAACGTAATGTTTGCCAATAATTGGCTCCATCTACTAGCGCAGCTTCAAAAGCTTCAGTAGGCAACGCCCTCATTCCGGCCATTGTTAATAAAAAGACAAAAGAAAAAAGGCGCCATACCTCAACAATGATAATCGATAACATGGCGGTAGAACTTTGCCCGACCCAATTGAGTCCCGCTAAACCTACCAACCTTAACAAATAATTAATAAGTCCAAAATCCGGATTATATAGCCACCGCCACATAAAACCGGCGGCAATCGGGGTAAGAAAAGCCGGAAATAACAGTAAAGCTTCCAATATATTTGTTTTGTTAAACTCTTTATGTACTAACAAGGCAAGGGCTATCCCAACTGCCATCTGTAGTACAACCGATATTAAGATAAAAATAATAGTATTGATAGTTGCTCTAATTACTACCGGATCACTCAAAGCGGCAAGATAATTACCCAATCCCACCCAAGACGTCATATCCGGACGGATAATGTCATATGAGAAAAAACTGATATAAAGAGAATAGATTAACGGATATACAACTGTGAACCCAAAAACCAATAGCAGTGGTAGATATAATAAATATTGGTATTTCTTGTTCAGCACAGCACTCACCCTTTCCTTCAGCTCCAAACAAATATAATCATTTTATCAATACCCAACCATAGCATAATAAATAAGGAGGAGGAGAAGACCTTAACCCCCTCCTTATTTCCAATCAATTAACTACATTACTTTCTGTATCCCGTTTGTGACATCAACTTATTAACCGCATCCACCGCATCATCAAGTGCTTGCTGTGGTGTCTTTTCTAAATTTACCGCTGAACTAAGTTGGACTTGAATCAATTCTGACATCTGACTATAAACAGTTATTCTGGGCCGTCCACGTCCCACCATCAATGACTGATAATGAACTGGATAATACTCCGGGAAGGTTTCTATTGCTGCCGGATCATTAAAAATTGACTCTCTGGTAATTTGCTCCACAACTTCGGCATATTTCATCTGACTTTCTTTACTGGTTAACCATTTTATTAACTTATAGGCCTCTTCTTTGTTTTTGGAATATTTATTGATACCAAGCAACCAAGTACCGGCATGCGGAGCACGGGTGATTTTCCCGTCATCTTCCAGTTTTCCAGGAACCGGCGCATAGCCCACTTCACCTTTAACATTTTCACTTAGCTTCATCGGTTTAAAGTTAAAACCTATCGCGGTCTTGCCGGAGCTAAAGGCCATATCTGCTTCGTACCAACTGTAAGAGGTTACGCCGGGAGGGGTTACCTTATATTTATTAATTAAATCAACATAAAATTGTAAAGCAGCAACACCTTCCGGGCTGTTGAAAACAGCATTCCAGTTAGCATCAAATAATATGCCCCGATAGGAATATAATAAGGTTTTAAAATCACAGAAGATAGACTCGTGTTTTTTGGCCATCAGGGTAGTTCCATACAAGTCAGTCTTTCCATCACCGTTTTGATCACGCGTAAAAAATTGAGCAACCCTTAACAGCTCTTGCCAGGTCTCCGGTACAGTCAACTCCTTCCCATACATTTTTTTGTATTCTTCTTTATGTTGGGGGTTTTCGAAAAGGTCTTTTCGGTAGGTCATGGTTAAAACATTGGGTTGAGTCGGCACTCCATATATTTTAAACCCGTCTTCTTCTAATGCTTTGTAATCTAAAGCTCTATCCAAACTAGGTGTTCTTCCGGGATCTTTAGGATCAAATACAACTGTTTGTAAAAAATCATTTTTAATAAAACCCTCAATATTCAATTCCGCAAAGTCAATATCCATATCATTTAAAGACTGCACCAGTGGTAAAATATCCGGCATCCAGGGGACATCAAGATAAAAGATATCATAAAATCCGGTTTTACTCGTTAATTCTAAATATGTTTTCTCTTGCAGTCCGCCATATGGCAAGACATCGACCCTAATCTTTACGCCTGATATTTCCTGATACTCAGGTAGTATTCTCAGAATACCCGAAGCTTTGCTACTTAATGTCATGTACAATACTTTGTCTTCGGCTAAACCAACATTATTAGCTACCAATAACCCTAGCAAACAGATAATTAGTAAAAGAGATAATCTTTTAGTTAGAATTTTCATTTTTATCCTCCCTTATTTGTAAAGCTTTTTCCACACAGAGCGAGTCTTGCCTATAATTACTACTTGTTTTTTATCACCTCCTGTTTACTCGACCGGGTTAACCCAAATCGGACTTGACCAGGCCTTTTCGCCATCTTGTTGTATGACCCTGATATAATAATAAGTCTGAGCTGGTAAGTCTTTTTCTTCCTGGTATTCAAGGACTGCTTCCTCATTACTAATTTTACCATCCATTACCGGAAGACCATTTTTTACTAACTGTACTTGTTCAAGCTTACATGTCCCAACAACATTAGCCTTTATATAAGGCTTTTTAGCCTTCACTTCACTGCCCATGATCTGACCATCAATGACAAATTCAAGCAAAATCCTTTCACCGGTTGTTGCATAACAATGTCGATTATATAGTGCCGCAAACAAGGCCTCCCTAGTCTTTTCTTCAACAAATACGGCTGTCAATCCCGGCCTCTGAGCCATTTTACCTTTCCGCCAGATATCGGTTGCTTTACTAAAACCCGGCATACTATCATGATTATCTCCTCCGGCCACTACCCCCATACGATAATCATAATTTAACATTTCAATAAAACTTTTCCCCCCGGGCGAATATTTGACCGGATGCTTAAAGGCACATGTATCATCCGCTGTCTCAGAACCTCCCCACATTGAATATATTTCAAATAACCTTTGCAAATCAGGGTCGTGTTCTCTGCTCATAAAATTAAGGGGATGATGAGGAATGACAATTACTCGCCCTTTCCATTTCTTTAGTTTATTGAAGAGTTTAGTCGGAGTATTAGATTCTAAGTCCCAAGAACGAAAAATGGGCGGGTCGTCATCTAAATAGTAGATATTACGGTGACCTCCTGTTGACATTTCGATCTGTGTATATTCATAGCCGATTAAAGTCACAAATTGATGGGGTTGATTAGCTTTATTGGTAGCCTGTTTTATTTGTTCCCATGTTTCTTTGCCCATTAGTTTTGAATGTTCTTTAACATTACTGTTTGAGCCTACATTATCATGGTCGGTTAGTGAGGCGAAATCTAATCCTCCTTTATCACGGGCATAGGCAAAATATTCGGCGGGAGAGAAGCGTCCGTCCGAAAGATTTGAATGACCATGCAGATCACCCCACAGCAAGAGATGACTTCCTTTTTTTGTCGGATTACTTCGGCAAGTTAGCTGACCTGATGAAACATGTACATGGGTAACCATTTTGTCCTCGGTTAAATCCAGCTTCACTTTTCCGATCCCATCCTTTAAGTCCAGCTTGTATTTCTCCTCACCACCCTCTTTATACTCGACCGATATAGCAGAATTCTCCGCAATATTCCCGGATCGATCAATTGCCATCACCATAACTGGTATTTCGGACGCGCAACGGTAAGAAGGAATAATTGCTTTAAGTTCAGCAACCGACCCCGGAATGACCTTTAAACAAGGAGAGTTATCAATATCTTGATAGGTATAATTACCCTCCTGATCAACCGAAATTTGAAAAATACTTTTCGGAACAGCAACTCGCGGGGCATATGACCCTGGTCCACCGGCTTTGGTATTTCCATAGCAAATTTCAATTGTATCACCTTTGCTCAGTTGGCCTGCGATAATTTCTCCGGCAATCCAGCGTCCGGTATATATATTTTTTTTTACTCTATGCTCACATTTTGTTTTTATCTCAATGGTGGTGTAGCCTGGCTCTTGCGGGTGGTCTAGTTGTGGTAAACTCCATCCCGGTGGAATATATAGACGGAAACCTCCCCATTTTTTAATTCCCTCTTCACCGATCTCGATTTTAATCAGCAATGATTGCAAGGAATCTGCTACAATACTGTCGCTAGGCTCAATTACAGTAGCTAATTTCATTTAAATACCTCCAATATTGTTAATTTTGTTAATATTACCAATTTTATTAATAATATTAATTATTGACATACAGCTTAAGATGTATTGTTTACACTAAAACGGCGGGAGAGAGATATGACCCATTATTGCCCGGTGACGAGCCCCGGTAGCATTAGCTACATTAGCAAAGTTACCTAACATGGTTTCATTTGTGATCACTCCTACAGCTACAACTTCTCTTGCTTCCGCAGGGATTGAAGTATAATTCTCAAGATGAAAAATAGGTATTGGTGATAATTTATCTTGGAGCATCTTTACTAATGTATCATTCCTGGCTCCTCCACCACATAATAATATTTCATCAATTTTATTTTCTTCAAAAATAAATTTTTGATAATTATCGACAATTGATTCAGCGGAAATTGCTGTGGCGGTAGCAACAAGGTCATTACCAGTCACTTGATATTTATTAGCCATGTTTAAAAACTTCTGAAAAAATTTTTCGCCAAAAACTTCTCTCCCCGTTGTTTTGGGAGGACGTTTAACCAAATAAGGATGTTTGAGCATTTCGGCTAATAGTTGGGCAGAAACCTGGCCTTGGCTAGCCAAGATACCATTTTTATCATATTTAAGCTGACCATTTGTGCTATATTGAACAACTGCATCAATTAACATATTACCCGGACCGGTATCAAAAGCAATAACATCATCAATTGTAGAATTTGCCGGTAATACGGTAGGATTGGCAATACCACCGATATTTTGAATGATGCGGGCTTTCTGCGGATGGGTAAATAAAACCCAATCTCCATAGGTTACCAGAGGATTTCCTTGACCACCGGCAGCTATATCGGCATTTCTCATATTGGAAACTACTGGAACTCCGGTCATTTCTGCAATCACCTGACCTTCTCCCAAATCTAATCCTGACTGAATCGCTTCATCACCGATCCAAATTTCACCCGGGTCCTGTCCCTTACGAACATGGTAAGTTATTTGTCCGGAAGAACCAATTACATCAATTTCGGAGAGGGATAAACCAGTTTCACTAATAACGCTTGTGGCCGCTTCCGCAAATATTTTTCCTAATAAAAATTGGGCTTGACATATTTTTTCTACTGTAGCTTTTTGACGATCGAATAATTGATGTAATTTTTGGGTTACATCTTTAGAGTAATCTACAGTTTTATATTTTATTAGTTCTACATTCGCTTCCCGACCACTCCCCTCAATTAAAGTTATCGCAACATCAACTCCATCGACGGAAGTCCCGCTATGCAAAGAAACTATAGCTCGTACTTTCTTGGAAGAATATTGTTGAAATATATCACTGGCATAAGACATCAAATAACCTCCTGTTAAGTATTATAGTTAATATTAAATTCAGTCTCCTGATTTTTTTTAGAAAATATTTTTAAGTTAAAGCGATCACCCCGGTGCCAGGAGATTGAATAATCAAGCACTGTATGGTCAATTTGATAGGTGGTCGTTTTTAAGTAAAATAAAGGGGTATTCTTCTTTATTTTAAGTAATTTAGCTATCTCATTATCGGCTACTGTTGCTTCAACATGCGTGTCGCTAGCAACAGGTTCAATATTATGTTTGTTCCTTAAGAAATCATAAAGGGATGTTTGCCCAAAATCAATATCTTCAATTAACGCTGCCATCCGATACGGAAGATATGTGATAGTTAAAACAGCGGGTTCCTCATCCAGATAACGTATTCTTACTATTTTAAGTACTTCCTTAATCTTGCTTTTAAAAAGTATATTGAATTTTTCAAGATTATCTTCAAAAGTTTTCTCTAAAAGTTGAGTCTTTACATGGTGATTTTGAATATGACTCATTTCATAATGAAAACCGTGAAAGCGTTGCCCTGTATCTTGAGTTATTTTAGCTCTAACTATTGTTTTGCGCCCCTTACTCCTAATAATTAAGCCCTTTTCCTCTAAGTTTTGCAAAGCCTGCCGAACGACAGTTCTGCTAATATTATATTCTTTACAGATTTCTTCCTGGGCTGGAAGCTTGCTCCCCACCGGTAAATCACCATTATTAATTTTATCCTCTAATATACTCGCCAGCTGATAATAATAAGGAATCACCGATGAATAATCAATTACTGAATCCAATTCTATAACCTCCCTCACACATGCCTTACCCTTTTAAATCTTTCGCTAATCAAAATAATTCTTTTTTAAAAACCTGGCATCCCAGGATTACATATTTATTATAAGCAATAATTATAAGTTTGTCAATTATTTATTTTAATAATTATAAAATAATTAAAACTTTATTGCACATTTTATACCTTTTTGTCCTATATATAAAAGCCCCTGGCTCCATTTCTCTAGCCAGGGACTTTGTTTCGGGAAAAACTATTCACTTGCCTTGCCGGATTAAAGTTTGACTACTTTGCCAGTTTCCAGTGATTTTTTAATCGCTAATACCACATCCAGGACATATTTACTTTCCTTTAATGTTATTACCTCTATCGGCCAATTATTATCAACACAGTCAGCAAAGTATTTAATTTCATTATAATAAGCATCTTGTTTTTCTACTGTTAGTAATCTGGGGGATTTGCTCTCTTGGTAAAAGACCAGACTATTTTGGGCGGAATCTCTATTCTCCAGATTAAATCCAGCTTCAAATTTAAATTCAATCGTTCCTTTATCCCCTGTACCGCGGAAGTTCATCGTAAATGGATAATTAGTAGTCATTTTATTGCTTCCTTCGATACAGGCTCTGACTCCGTTGCTAAAAGTTAAACTGGAAATAATATGATTCCAACCACTTGTACTTTGCTGGCCGACTGCATAGACCTCCTCAACCGCTCCTAATAAATGAATAACATAGTCGATATCATGAAGATGCAAATCAAATAAACCGCCACCACTTTTGCTTTCATCTTGAAACCACTCACTCCAGTTCGGCATCTGCGCTAGTCGATTTGCATAAATCATCCTCATCTTTCCCAGGTCGCCCTGCTCATAGCAATCCTTTATTTTTACATATTCGGGCCAAAAGCGCAGGACTTGACCAACCATGAACTTAACTCCGGCTTTATTAACCGTCTCATAAATACGATCTGCTGATTCTTTAGTCAAAGTAAATGGTTTTTCCAGCAGAATATTTTTCCCTTCATTGGCAGCTTCAATCACATACTTTTCATGTAAGAACGTGGGTAAGCATATATCAATTATGTCAATATCTTCTCGAGAAATTAGTTCATTAATATTTTGATAATAGCTGCAACGATAATCTTCTGCATACTGCTTACCAATATCACTGCTTAAATCAGCTATACCGACTAATTCAGTATTTTTTAATTGATTATAAACCTTACCATGAGTTTTTCCCATAAAACCTGCACCGATTATACCCACCTTAATCATCTGAATTACTTCCTTTGCTATTATATTAAATTATTAACGATATACCGGTATGAATCTTTAACCGCTTGATCTACTTCGGACAAACAACCGGGGCCATCCTCAGTAAATTCAATCTCTACACTAATCGGTCCCTGGTAGTTTTGTCCTTTTAAAAGATTAAATATTTTGGCAAAATCAATATAACCTTTTCCGATCGCCGGAAAATTCCATTCTTTTTCTTGACCTAATTTATCTTTGAGGTGAATGTAATAAATTTTATCAATACATTTTGGCATATCTTCTTCCGGTCTAATATTACCATAAAAAATAACATTGGCGGTGTCGTAATTAATCCCCAGATATTTGCTGTCGATTTTTTTTACTAGCTCATATAAAATACTGCCGGTTGCGTAATTATTACCATGAGTTTCCAGAACTAATGTGATTTCATGGTCCTGACATTTTGCGATTAAACGCTTTAACCTATCGATAAGGATTGATTCATCTTCAATTTCATCCTTATCTCCATGAACTTCTCCTGTCGCCGTAACAATATGCTGACAACCTATTCTTGCCGCCAGTTCAATATTTTTTAGAAATAGTTCAGTACCTTGATCAGTCATTATATTACAATGACCGCTAAGGGCTATTGCCTGTAAATCGTAATCCTTTAACTTCTTTTGTATTTCCTCAATTTGTTTTTCAGTCATTTGCCAGTTAACATGTTCTGTATAGTCCTTAACTGCTGTTAATTCAACATATTTATACCCAGCCTCAGCAATGCCTTTGAGCGCTTGCTCCAGAGAAAAACCATGATAGGTGTTCGTACTTACTGCCAGTTTATTTTTCATCATACCACCCCATCTTTAAGATTTATTGATTAGAAAGCAGGTATATCTTTATTAAATATAGAGATATTAAATATCCTTTCATTTAAAATCATTGTTATTGCTCCGTAAATTCCCCCATCCATTCCTAATGGCGAAATATTGATCTCGATATCTTCTTTAATTATATCCATTGTATATTTAGAAAAAGATTCCATAACAGGTTTTAACAAGATATCACCGGCTTGTGAAACCCCGCCTCCAATGATAATTTTTTTAGGATTAAAGATATTTGCAACGATCGAAATACCTTTCCCTAAATAGCCTCCGGCCTCATTATAGACAATCTTAGCAAGTTGCTCATTATTCTTTGCTCGCTCGGCGACATTCTTGGCTGTTAACCAACTATTTTTGGTATTATATAATTGATTGGCCTTACGTTCGATCGCATTACCGGAAGCAATTGCTTCCAGACAGCCTTTTTTGCCGCATTGACAAAGAACATTTTCGTATGTTATTGGAATATGACCAAACTCACTATGAATATCATAGATTGAACCATCAATAACTAGCGATGAACCTATCCCAAAACCGGCATTAATGAAAAAAAAGTTTTTTTCGCTGATCCCTTTTTGGTGCCAGACTAGTCCTAATGCCATCACTCTAGTACAATTATCTATTAATGTGTATAAACCGGTCTTTTCTTCTAAAAGCTTTTTTAGATATACATTTTTCCAAGAAAAGTTCGAAGAAAACCTGACAATTCCGGTTTCTCTCTCAATAACACCTCCTATCGCTACCCCGATCCCCTTAATCAAGCTCTTTTCTATCCCGGCTTGCTCAGTTATTTGCTCAACTAAATTTGAAATATATGATACAACTCCCCCAATATTATGATTTCGTATTGTTGGCTTCCTGATCTTCTTTAATATTTCCCCATTTATATTGGCAACGGCGATAATGGTATTTGTTACACCAAGATCAACTCCAATTACATATCTACCTGAATTATTTAAAGCAGTCAGTACAGGTTTTCGTCCCCCGCTTTTCTTTGATTGTCCCTCACCAACCTCGATCAAGTATTTTTCTTCTATTAGTTCTTTAACAAGTCTGGAAACTGTTGTTTTACTCAATTTTAAAATTTTTGATATTTTTGTTCGAGAAATATATCCATTTTTTCTAACACTATTAAGGATTAATGCTTTATTCTTTTGACGAACTAATTCTAAATCATTTCTTTCCTTTTCTTCTTTTATATTATATATATTAACCCTCTCCCTTTAAAATCTGACCCCTTGTTTATTGGCCTTATTTTATCGGCTCTAATAGTTCAAAAACCCAACCATCAACATTTAAAAATACCGCCTTTCCCCAGGCTCCCTCAAAAGGTTCCAGTAAAATTGGGTATTGTTCGATATATTTACTTAGATCTTCAACTTCAAAACACAAATGGGAATTGTTTTTTAGCAGTTCATGGCATGGACTTGTCGGTTCAAAAAATAGTTGCTCTATTTCATTTTCAATAGGCGTCACCCAACAATGTGTTGATTCTACGTATACTGCGTTATTAGGACGTTCATCTACAACTACCCCTAAATGATTAAAGGTATTAAAGCCTTTAGTTTTGGCTATTTTTTTGCCGTCTTCTACAAATTTTTTTAATTGATAATTTTCCACTTTAATCTACTCCTTTTAGTTTTTTTATAAATCTTAAAATATTTTTCAATAAGCTATTTAAAAATTATTTTAGCATTACTCGTTAACTCTATGGCAAGCAACAAAATGTTTTTCATTTACTTTTTCTAATTTAGGCTCTACTTTTTGACATATTTCAATTGCTTGATTACAGCGCGGGTGAAATGCACATCCGGCAGGAGGGTCCAAAGGGGTTGGAACATCTCCCCATGTTATCGGGATACGTTCTCCTTCATATATATTTTTTTTAATACTGGGAGAAGCATCTAAAAAAGTCTTTGTATAGGGGTGAAGTGGATTTTCATATATGATACCATCAAGCCCAATTTCAATAAACTTCCCTAAATACAAAACCAAAATATGGTAACTAATTTGCCTTAACACTGCCAAATCCTGGGCTACAAATAAGTAACTTAAACCAAACTGTTTTTGCAGATCCATAAACAAATTCAGAATTTGAGCTTGAATTGAAACATCTAATGCCGATACTGGTTCATCACATAGGATCAATTCCGGTCTAAGTGCTAAAGCCCGGGCAATAGCTACCCGCTGTTTTTGTCCTCCGCTAAGTTGATGGGGAAAGCGATTCAAATAATTACTTTCCAATTCTACTAGTTCCAACAATTCTCTTGCTTTCCTCTCTTTTTCATCTTTGCTTCCGATCCCGTGTATTTTAAGCGGTTCTTTTAAAATCTCTCGGATCGTCATTCGTGGGTGTAAAGAATTCTGATGATCCTGGGGAATCAATTGCATTTGCTTTCTAATTTTTTTTAATTCTTTTTTACTACAATCCGCTAAATCTTGGCCGTTAAAAACAACTTTCCCTTCGGTTGGCTGTCGTAAAAGGGCGATAGTTTGTAATAGAATACTTTTCCCCGCACCTGATTCGCCGATTAATCCTACAACCTCTCCCTTACCAATATTAAATGATATGTCATCAACTACTTTAGCAATACCTATTTGCTTTTTGAATAAACCTTTTCTAATTGGAAAATACTTTTTAAGTTCTTGGATTTTTAATAAACTCTGTTCCATCTTCCCGTCCCCCTTTTATTAATAAGTTATATAATAATTTCATCGCGAGTATTAAATTCAACCGGGTAATGACAACTACAATATCTTTCTTCATTCAGCTTTTTTAAAGGAGGTTTTTCTGTCAAGCATTTTTTTCCCACATATTCACAACGGGATGCAAAAACACAACCGGACGGCAAATTAATCATTTCCGGGGGTGAACCCGGAATAGTATAAAGCTTCTTAATAGTACGTGCTTCGATTAAAGGTACCGACCTAATCAATCCGATTGTATAAGGGTGCTTTGGTTCTAAAAATAAATCTTTTTTTGGTCCGTATTCCATACATTGTCCACCATACATTACCATCACTTTGGTTGATACTTGTGCAATTACTCCAAAGTCATGGGTAATCATAATAATTGATGTACCTAATTCTGTCCTTAAACGGTCTAACATGCTTAAAATTTGTGATTGGATCGTAACCCCCAATGTTGTAGTCGGTTCATCAGCTATTACTATCTTAGGTTTACAAAGTATTGCTAGGGCAATCATAATCCGTTGGATATAGCCTGGACTAAAATCACAGGGATAACTTTCATAAATAACTTCCGGTTTTTCAAATCCTAAGCTCTTAATCGTTTCTAATACCTTTTCTTTAATTACTGTATTATTATAAGAACTGTGAGCTTTAAGGGTTTCAAAAAATTGATCGCCTATTTTTTGCAATGGATCAAGTGCTGTGGTAGGATTTTGGAAAATTAAAGAAATATCTGAACCCCTTATTTTACGAAGCTCTTTTTCTGACATAGTTAATAAATTGCGTCCTTCATATAGTATTTCTCCATCCACTATTTTTCCAGGTGATTCTACACAATTTAAAATGGAACGAGAGGTTACACTTTTCCCTGAGCCACTTTCACCGACAATTCCTAAACACTCTCCTTTTTTTAAACTAAAAGAGATACCGTCTACTGCTCTGAGTATTTGCCCGTTATTCAAAAAGAAATGTGTTTTCAGATTTTTTACATCTAATAAATTTTTTTGATCATTATTAGGCATTTTTTTCTCCTTTAATATTTTTTCCTTAGCTTTGGATTAACAAACTGCTGTAAGTTATCACCAAATAGATTTATCCCAAAAAGAGTAATCCAGATGGCAACTCCCGGAAATGTTATGACCCACCATGCTGTACTTATATAATTTTTCCCATCGGCCATAATATTTCCCCAGGTTGGTGCAGGAGGTGGTGTCCCTAATCCAACAAAGCCTAACATTGCTTCTGTAATAATAATAGTTGCGATATCCATTGTACTCATCAGCAGCATGGAAGGAATAATATTACGGGCAATATATATAATTATTATTCTAAAATCGCTTGCCCCAAGACTTTTGGCAGCTAATACGTATGCCGCTGATTTTTCCGAAAGCAAAATTGAACGCACGACTCTTGCATAACCCGGCCATAATAAAAGGCTAAATAAAGCGGATAGAACCCAAAAGGTCGGTTCGGCGATCGAAAGAATTATTACTACTAATATAATAAAGGGAAAGCCTAACTGAATATCTACTATTCTCATTAAAATATTTTCCAGAAATCCCCCGTAATAACCGGTAATTAATCCAAAAAGAGTTCCTACCATTAAAGCAATGAGCACAGAAGTAAGACCTAACAACAGGGAAAAACGACCGCCGTAAATTATCCTGGTCAATAAATCTCGCCCCATTGAATCGGTTCCTAAAATATGTTCAATTGAACCCCCGTCTTGCCACATAGGCGGAGTTAGCCTTTTAGTTATATCCTGTTTTAAGGGATCATATGTTGTTACTAATGGGGCAAAAACCACACAGAAAATTACTATAAAGGTAATTAATGAACCGAAAAATATCCCCTTGTTGGTTAAGAGAAACCGATACCATCTAGATAATTTTCCTTTAAAATTGATATTATCTTTTTTTAACAATGTATTGTTATCAATGTTTGTGTCTAAATTCATAATCTTACAATTCCTCCTTTCTAATCCGCGGGTCTAAATAGGTATAACTCAAGTCAACTAACAGATTAAGGATGATAAATACGGTTGATATTAGCACAACCAGTCCTTGGATCAGAGGATAGTCCCGTCGCAAAACTGCTTGCATCGCCAATAGCCCAATGCCCGGGTAGTTAAAAATAAATTCAATAACAACAGCACCGCCGAGCATGTAGCCCAACTGCATGGTAAATAATGTTAATAATGGCACAAAAGTATTCCTGAGACCTTTCTTGATAATATACAGTCTAGGTATTCCTCTAGCTTCTGAAGCCTTAATAAAGTCTTGTTCCAGAACATCAATCATCATGGAACGAATCGATCGGATAAAGGTTGCTATTAATGTACAGGCCAGGGCAAATGACGGTAAGAATAAATGTTGCCATGAACCATAGCCACCCGCTGGGAATAGCCCTAATTTGACCGCAAAAAATAAAATAAACATTAAAGCTAACCAAAAATTAGGTAACGACTGGGAAGTAATTGAGATAAAAAGTACTATCCGGTCAATAAAAGAATCTCGATTTAATGCAGATAAAACACCAAGCGGAATAGATATTACTAATGCCATTAATAAAGCACCTAAAGTAAGATAAATTGTGCGTGGAAAATAACTAAACAATAATGTTCTCACTTCTTCCCGATAAAAAAAGGATTCACCAAAATCTCCTTTTAGTGCATCTTGATAAAACTTTAAAACCTGGATATGGAATGGGCTATCTAACCCAAAAGACTTTCTTATTTCGATCAAGGTTTCTTCTCCTGCCCAAGGTGCAATCATCTTCGCAGGATCACCTGGAAACAATTGTAATAAAGCGAAGGTGAGCATTGTAACTACTAAGATTACAAATAAACCTATAATTAACCGTTTTATTATTATCTGTTTCATAAAACACCTTCTTTACAAGGACTTATTTTTTAAAGACATACTCTTAATGCTATAAAGAAATTAAAGGGGAAGAAAATGAACTTCCTTCCCCATATCTGTTTTTTAATCTGCTAGATAAACACCATGCAAGTCATACACAGTTGAAGGAAGCAACTTAAATCCTTTTACTTCTTGACGAACTGCTTTAAGTTCTACTGTTTGGAATAAAGGTAACCCTGGCATATAATCAACAATAGTTGGAATGGTCTCGTTCTGGATAACCTGTTCCCGTTTCGCTAAATCAAGAATATTCAGTTCTTTATCTAAAGTTTGATCAATTTCCGGTACGTCTATATTAGATAAACGACCAGGTTTGGAATAAAAAAGCGCGCGCAGGAAAAGATCAGGCTCTAATCCCGTCGGATTCCAACCAGTAATCTGCAAATCATAGTCTTCTGGTTCTTCATCAAAACATATCGCACCTAAGCGCCCTATTTCAACTGTGAAGAGCTCAATTGGAATTCCTATATCCTGTAAGTTCTCTACTATATATTCGCCATATTCCTTACATTTTGGCCAAGCACCGACTGCTACCATTAATTTTAACGGAGGTAAGCCTTGCCCGTTCGGATAACCTGCTTGGGCCAAAAGTTCTTTCGCCTTTTCCACGTTATAACTGGGCATATTAGAAGCCGGAGCATATCCAAATACACCGGGCACTAGTAACGAATTACTCTCCTTAGCCTGTTCATACATAATGTATTTGGTTATTCCTGCCCTGTCGATCGCATAGGCAAATGCTCTCCGCAGGGTTGGATTATCTTTAAATGGACTTTTCTTACATTTAAACCATAACCACATTTGCTCTACGATCGGATTCTTTTCCAATACCACATTGGGGTCAGACTCAATAATAGGAATTTGTTCACTGAGTAAACGACCAGCAATTTGAATCTGGCCGGTTTTTACTAAATACAGCCGGGCAGATGGGTCTATTATATATTGAAATTGTACCTTTTCTAAATTGGGCGGACCCTGCCAATAATCCATATTAGCTTCTAAATGAAGAGTATCGCGTTCAAATTTAACAAATTTAAATGGACCAGTTCCATTAGGAGTCTCGGCAAATTTCTCGGGATTATTAACCCATTCTTTATTTGTAATCGGGATCATCGAAAGGGAGTATAATAAGGAAGCGGCCGGCTTATCAGTAATTAATCTAATTGTGTAATCATCAACAATTTTTCCCTTAATTTCACCGGGCAACCATGCACTAGACGGATTTTTGGCACTGGATGCATATTCTATTGCTGACTTTACATCAGCAGAAGTTAACAGGCTACCATTGTGAAACTTAACACTTTCTCTAATTTTGAATTCCCAGGTTAAAGGGTCAATATTTTCCCAGCTAGTTGCTAACATCGGCTCTAAATCACCATCTATATTTACCTTTACCAGAAAATCAAAATAAGTTGGTTCAACTTGTAACATAGTTACCACAGTATGTTGGGTAGGATCCCAATTTCCAACTAAATCCTGAGCTATACCAATCTTCAACTCACCTTTAGGTGCAGCCCAGACTACACTACTCAATACTAATGAGAGACAAAACACCAAAACAATAAAACTCCCAATTGTTGTTCTCATATTTTTCATTTTTTAACCCCTTTTCATATTTGAAAATTAGTATTACTAGTTTTTAGTTTCACAGCGGAAGTAAAATCTTTTTAGAGTTCTCTTTTAAAGATCTGTGTGAAGCTACAGCTATCTCTAATGCTTTATAACCATCCCAACCTGTTACTAAAGGTTCTTCTACTCCTCTGATCGAATTAAAAAAGTTTAATAATTCTCCGGTAAAACCATTAAATTCCGTATCGAACATTAAAGTATTCGGTAAGGTTGGTCGCCATTGTTTGGCTGGACCTTCTTCTGAATCATAAAGGTTAAGTTCATAAAAATCATTAACTGATAGCCATTTTCCGTCTCCATGAACCTCCAGATACTCCCAAGGTTTGAGTATCATACCAGTTGAATTTTGATATAAAACTCCGATCCCCCCATCTTCAAACTCAAAATTAAGAATTAAATTATCGGCAGGGTAATCTTTTTCCCCAAAAACATTTGCACCTAATGCCATAACTGACTTTACATCTCCCATTAAATACCTAATAACATCGATCAAATGACATGTTTGTGCTTCTAAAAGGCAATTGCCTGCCCACCCTTGGCACATCTTGGCTACTAACATTGCCGGCTTACCGATCTTACCCTCTTGAATCAGATAATGGGCATTACCATAAGGAGGTGAATATCTTTTCATAAAGCCTGTCATTAAGATTTTTTCTTTTTCTTCCGCATATTTACATAGTTCGGCTGCTTTTTTAAGTGTATCTTCTAAAGATTCAATTCCATCAAAAAGAAGAGGTTTTTCGGCCAGTACATGTATATTACGATCAATAGCTTCCCGGATAATTTCCTTCCTGGGTTCGGAAGGCTGGGTTAACACCAGTACTCCATCCATCTCTACATTTTTTATTAAATCTTGATAATCTTGATAACATTTAAAGCCGTACTGGGCTTCAACTTTATCGGCAACTTCCTGTCGGGGTTCTGTAACACCAACTACTTCTACCTGTTCACCGGTAGATATTAATCTACTGATTGCCGGAAGGTGTTTCCCCTGGGCCACTCCACCTAAACCAATAATACCTATCTTCACTTTATCCTTTGCCAGTTTTTCGGGATTGGGAAGAATATCATATATATTCCATACGTCAGTCGGATTCCATGTCTTTGTATATCCATAGGGAATATTAAGTTTTTCAGACATTTAAGACAACTCCTTTAGAATCTTTTTCAAGA
The DNA here is from genome assembly GCA_022360715.1 of Halanaerobiales bacterium. Taxonomy (GTDB): domain Bacteria; phylum Bacillota; class Halanaerobiia; order Halanaerobiales; family DTU029; genus JAKSCG01. Next base: position 14,908 of record JAKSCG010000200.1, on the reverse strand, counting down.
ATGTGCTGCTTTCTTTTACTTGTTTTTTGAACAGTGCACAAGAATTCTCATATTCCATGTCTTCTCCCTGACAAAGCTCTAATATGACAGGCCGATTATAACCAATATCCTTCAAAGCTTTGAAAAATTCCTTCCAATTAATGTCACCTTCTCCAGGAGGCAATACCGGATTATCTCTCATTCCGTCTCTCAAATGAATATGTTTTATTACGTCTTTTAGTTCATAAACACTTTCGACAGCATCTTTTTCAAAATAAGCAACATGACTTGGATCATAAGTTGTGCCAAAATTTGGATGATCTGTAATTTTAATGAATTTTAAAGTTTCGCTAATACTACTTGTTAGCATTTCAATATGTGGTCCTTCAATAGTTAATTCTACACCCAACGTTTCCCCAAATTCCGCCAATTCCCTAAATGCCGGAATAACATATTCTACATTTTTATCCCAGTCAGTCCCTCTTAGTAGTTTACCCGATTGAATGGTTACCGCATAAGCACCAATTTCAGCTGCAAATTCCATCGCACATTTTGTATATTTTATCTGTATACTTCTCTCCCACGGTATGTTTAAGTATCCTGCTCCGACATTCAGGCTAGCGACTTTTAGTTTTAATCCTTTAAGGGCCTTTTTTAAATTTACTTTTTCATTTTTTGAGGCAACTAACGGATCAAAATGCAAAGCTTTAAAAGGATTTTCCCCCACCTTAAATGGCCTTAAAGCTCCAAGGTCAATTACATTAAATCCTTGAGACTTTGTCTCCTCTAAAGCTTCCTGAAGACTCATTCTTGCAAAGCTTAATGTTGAGCAACCTAATTCAAACATAATTTCCTCCCCTTTTAAATTATTTTATTAAATTAACCTCCTTTCTTCATTTTATTTTTTACCTAAAAAAAAAATTTACTCATTTAGGTTAATTAGTTTCTGGTTATTACTAACCTGAAATTAGTATATTTCACAATATTTTATATGTCAAATATACTACTAATCTTTTTGCATTTATTTATTTAATTTATATTTAAAATACTACATTTATCTCTAATTTTCTTGCTTGTCGATATATATTGAATATTTATTATATTAAGTAAATTGCAAAAATAGTTTTAGCTTTAACAAAATAGTCTGCCAAACCTGCTATATCAATAAATGGAGCCGGTGATGGGACTCGAACCCGCAACCTGTTGATTACGATTCAACTGCTCTACCAATTGAGCTACACCGGCTTAATTATCATATTTATTTTTCCTTGATCTAGTATATAGCCAATCATCTTATTTGTCAATAGACGTAGAACATAACCTGTTTAAAGATGAATAGTATATTTACACATTTCTGTGGGAAAATATAAAAATAGGAGGTGATGATATGTCAAAAATTAAGTGTAGTGTTGATAATTGTCAATTCTATGGAAGCGGGAATATCTGCAAGGCCAATGCAATTGAGGTTGCCAAAAACTTCAAGAGCGGACATGACCTGGAAGCAGGTGTGCTGGGCAAAGGTTCGACCAGTTCGAATGAAACCAAATGTGTTACTTTTAAATTAATGAACCATTAGTCGAAATTATTACCTGGGTAGCGGGATTTTTTCCCGCTTTTTCAGTGAGGTAGCAAATGCTTAATCCACCAGTAAAGCCGATGCTTCTTTTTAACAAAAGTAAACCTTTTGATTCCTCCGATTACCTTTTTGAAATAAAGTGGGACGGTTATCGCAGTATAGTATTTATTAAAGGAACAGAGATATTACTACAGAGCCGTAATGGTAAAGATCTGACCCCGTATTTTCCGGAATTAAGCGATATTTACCGCAATATAAAAGGGTCTGAGGTAATCCTGGACGGGGAAATCTGTTATCTTAATGAACAGGGTAAACCCGAATTTAAAGCCCTACAGGGAAGGCTTTTTAAAAATTATCGATGCGGCGAAGTTAGTAAAGCTGTTAACTTAATAATCTGGGATATACTATCCTGCAATAAAAAAGATATATACAAAAGTCCTCTACTGGAAAGAAAAAAAATACTTACTGATAAAGTTATTAGCCAGGACAGATTAATATTAGCTCCGTATATTGAAGAGCAAGGAATTAAATTATTTAATCAAGCCAAAAGCGAACAACTGGAGGGAATCGTCGCTAAACTAAAAACCTCCCCGTATGTATTTAAGCGAAGTCAGTACTGGTATAAAATTAAAGTATGGCAATATGTCGAAGTCTATATCGGTGGTTATAGCAAGGAGCGGACCGGACTGCTGGTAGGTCGGTATTATAAAGAAAAACTACAATACATGGGGAAAATAAAATTAGCTTTACCTGCTGAAGAAGAAAAAGCCTTATTCCAATTTTTAGTAACAATCAAAGAAAACAGTAGCCCTTTCCAGGAAACTAAAAAACAATCCGCTGTTTACTGGGTCAAACCATTAGTAAAATGTCAAGTAAGATATACGGAATTAACTCACCATCAGACCTTTCGACATGGATATGCAGTGAAACTTATTTTTAATTAAGCGGGGTTAGTAAATGAGCAATTTAATGGTTGAAAATGTAGAGGTTAAACTGAGTAATCTTACTAAGGTCTTCTGGCCAAAATATGGCTATACCAAGGGAGATATGATTGATTATTATATCACGATATATCCTTATATCAAGGATTTTTTGCAAGACCGACCCCTTTCCCTAAAAATTTATCCTGATGGTATTAATGGTGACTTTTTCTTCCAAAAAAATACGCCTGACCATGCTCCGGACTGGTTATCAACTGTCCCGATCTATTCACGACACCGCAAGGAATCAATTAACTGGGTATTGATTAATAAATTGTCGGACTTACTATGGATTATTAATCGGGCCTCAATTGAGTTGCATTGCTGGTTCTCCACAATTAATCAACTGGAACGACCTACTTTTGCTGTCTTTGATCTGGACCCCGGCGATCATTCCGGTTTTGTAGAGCTAAAAGAGGTAGCTCTATTAATTAAAGAACTACTAAACGAGCTAAAACTGAAATCCTATCTTAAAACATCGGGCCAATCCGGACTTCACATTTATATACCTGTAAAAAATATTTATAATTATCGGCAAATAAAGAAATTCCTGAAAGCGGTCGCTGAACTGGTAGTAAAAGTTAAACCTGAGCTGGCCACCATTGAATGGAGAAAAAATAAAAGAGAGGGCAGGGTTTATATTGATTACCGGCAAAACGGCCGGGCCAAAACACTGCCTTCCCCTTATTCGCTCAGGCCGACTAAGAATGCCTCCATTTCCACCCCGCTTGCCTGGGGAGAACTACACTCCAAGTTCAGACCTGCCGACTTTAATTTATCCAATATTACTCAACGTCTGGCTCATAAAGGTGATCTATGGTCAGACTTTTTAAAGACTAAACAGGAATTGCCTTATATCCTGATTAATTAATTTTTCAACTCCCACTATCCGGTTTTCTTTCTGCTTTTCTTCTTAGTTTTCTTATCAGTTCCTTGCGCACTGGCCTCCACGCTGGCCCGCAGTTTTTCCATTAAATCAAGAACTTTGTTTTCGTCGCTAACCTTTTCCGGTATTTCTACTTCTTTACCTTCAATTTTATTTCTAATAATATTTAGCAAGGCTTCCCGGTATTCATCTGTATATTTATCCGGTTCAAATTCTGTTGTCAGGTTATTAATGATGTCGATTGCCAGTTTTTCTTCTTTCTCATTAATTATTACCTTGTTTTCCAGATTCTCCATATCAAATTCTTCCGTTGACTTTACTTCATCAGAAAAATACATCGTCTCCAGGGCCAGGACATCATTTAATACCCTAATTACTGCAAGGCTTTCTTTATTTCTTATTGTTATTTTGGTTATAGCTACCTTATTGGTCTCCTCCATCGATTTTCTTAAAAGGAGATAGGGCTTTTCTCCACCCGGAGCAGGACTTAAATAATAGGTTTTAATATAATAGATCGGATCGATCTCTTTCAAGCTAACAAAATCCACTATATCAATTGTTTTAGTGGATTTAATAGGAATATTATCAAAATCTTCATCCTTTAAGATAACAAATCTATTATCCTCATATTCATAGCCCTTAACTAGTTGCTCATACTCCAGTTGTTGATTACACTTGGGACAATACCTGACCGTATTGACCGGGGTATTACACCCCTGATGAAGTAATCTGAACTTAGGATTATTTTTATTGGTGGCAGTGGCAAGCCTAATCGGTATATTAACCAGACCAAAGCTGATCGAACCCTTCCAGATTGTTCTCAAAACCATCACCTTTTTAAGCGGTATTAATGATCCAGCAGTCTAAAATTCAGCACAAAAAAAATCAAGTTATTGCAAACCACCTTTTCCCCGCTCATATTTATCATGAGCAACAAAGGTTTTGCAGCAACTCTGATAACATTCATCAACCGGGGAATGACCCAGCTCATCAACAATTTGATTGGTTTGTTCAACATCCATTTCACTGGGCAGTTTATGGGCAAATCCATCACTAACGATTAATATTTTTTCGGCAACACATAAATTATCTTCTGCCCACCACTGACAATTATTAACAGTACAATGAACATGGGAATTATGACTCATCTAATGGAACCTCCTTTTCATTTATATTTACTATATAATATAAATAAAAAGGCGATTTTTTATGTCAAAACAAACAGGTAATACTTGGGATCAAGAACTTAATCTTTATCTGGGTCAACCCCTGCTCCTCTACTGTTCAATTATTTCAATTTCATAACCGTCAGGATCAGCAATAAAATAGATTCCTCGCGAATCCTTGCTTATTTTTTTCATTTTCCCCATTTTAAGGCCCATCTCTTTATGTTTTTGGTACGATCCTTCCAGGTCAGCAACTACAACCGCCAGATGACTGTATCCATCACCGATTAGATAAGGTTCTTGTCGATCATAATTATATGTAAGCTCCAGTTCAAAATCACCTTTCTTATCCTTTAAAAAAACCAGTGTAAACTTGTCTTCCGGAAAATCCCTCTTTCTGGCTACCTCAAAGCCTAATGCTTCTTGATAAAACTTAATGGATTTTTCCAGGTTAAGCACCCTAATACAGGAGTGAACGATATGATATTGATGCTTCATTCCTCTTCCCCCTTATTTTTCGTTCTATACTATTAATTGTAAAGCATTTACAATAAGATTGCAAACAAAAATATCCCTGACTTAGCAGGGACATTAATTTATTTAATTAAATTCGAGATTATATAATTCAAGCGTATAACCTTCCTGATCAACCACTTCAACAGTAGCTTCTCTGGGGCTATTATCTTCACGCCTAGCTCCGGATTCAAATAATACCCGGTGATCTTTATATGGGAACTCTCCATAGTCCTTTTTTACAAGCTGCTGATAAATTTTACCGGCCAGGGCATTAGTAATAGCTGTTTCAGTTTGCTCCATCGGCACCACCTCAATTATTATTTTATGAAGACTTTATTTACTATTACCAGTAACAATTTTGTTAATACCAAAAAATAATATGAAATTGATAGAAAATTATAATGCCAGCTAAGCAAATTAGCTGGCATTTATAAATAAAAGGAGGCATGGATAAATATATAATTATTTAAACTATCTATTTTAATTTTACTACTTTTTGTATATTTATGAAATGGTTCTTAATGCTTATTTTATTACTCGAGCGATACATCTTTAATATTTTTTTCCAAAAAAGAAGCAATTCTCCTCGCTTTATTTATATTAGTCCCATCTTCTAGGCCTATTTTTACTGTAAAAATCTTTGCCATCGCTGGTTCGGCAATGATAAATGCCTGGTTGTTATTATCTTCGTATGCTTTAAAAGTCTTAATAGTAATTTTCATTAATTCTCTCCTCCTTTATACTATTATATAAAAAGAAGATATTTAGGTTACATTTATTTTTAACTATAGAATATTTTTTTTAATTAGATATATAATAAAAAAAGACCGAGGTGATTTAATTGAAAATTAAAGACAGATTAATTTTAAGCAGCATAACTGGAACAATTGCAGCATTTTTTGCTGATCTCTTTTTATACATTATTAACCTATTTATTCCCGGTAATAACATCAACATGCCCGGTTTAACTTTAGAATTATTCCTTAATATTGATCCCAATAATTTTGATGCTGTATCTCAGGTTTTAGGTTTTGTCTGGAGTTTAATTGTTGGTGCCGTCTATGCTTTTATCTTTATAATTTTATTAGATATTACCGGCTGGAATAATTTACTAACTAAATCATTTATGTTAGTTTTAAATTTATGGTTATTAGGGGCAGGTACATTGATTAGATTATTGGATTTAGCTGATTATGTTAGGGACGAACCAATATCTATCGCAGCTTTTTTTATTGCTCACCTATTTTTTGCATTACTGCTAGCTTATTTAACAAAATATTTTGGTATACCAAATAAAGAAGCAAATTAGTATGACTATATCAGCAGCTACAACTGCTGATATATCTTGCCAAAGTTTTATTATTGTGTTATAATACTTTTAAAAATAAAATAAAAAAATTATGCGGACATAGCTCAGTTGGTAGAGCGTTGGCTTCCCAAGCCAAAGGTCGCGGGTTCGAACCCCGTTGTCCGCTCCATTTTTTTGCCTGATATAACGGGGATTATGGGGGACATTGAGCAAGGGCCTTAGAGCTCTTTTTTATTTATTGTAGCCATTTCGTAGCCACAAAATAAAAAACCTCCCACTTAAGGGAGGCTAATCTCCATCTCTTTCTTTTTTATATCGCTCTACTTCACGCCGTCCAAAGATGGTTGTATTGCGTTCGCTAATTACTGGAGTTAACTTCTTTTCCCTTATTAAATACCTTATCCCCTCTCTGGTAACCCCTAATTCTTCACTCACCATTTTAGAGGTCATGACATTATCCTTTAAATACTTAATGTATTCTTTGTCTTTCAACTTAATTCCTCCTGCCACTAAAGATAGAAACTAAAGCTACAGCTCCGCAACAAGCTGCAATGAACCAATTTTTTGTCAGCAAGAAAAACACTGTCGCCAATACAAAACCAATTTTAAAATAATTGTTCATTGTATAGATGGGGTTTTTTGTGTTATAATAGTTTTAAAGGTTGGGGAGGTTTCCCTCCCCGGTGTGTCGAGCGTTACTCTTTCGAGTGGCGCTCTTTGTGTTTGTAGTACATCTCTTGTATGTTCTTGAGTGCGGCTATTATTAGATTGATTATTGTTGCGATTGCTACTGCGACGGTTATAAACCCCACTCCTTTTCACCTTTTTTCTGTATTTAATACGCCATATTAATTGACGGCTGCAACTATTTTTAATAAAATTTTTGGAAAATTGAAAAAAACTTCTAGATTTCTCTAGAAGTAAACCTAATTAGTGTTTCTTTATTGATTAGGATGTTATCTCATTTGACCAGATTGCGTAAGATTAATCATAAATTCATTTGGAAGTGTACCAAATTGTTCAAGAAAAACAAATCACCTGCAAACAAATGTCACTGTACAGACGATTACAACAAGTGATAATATTATTTTCCTCAAAAGCATTATGTATTTTACTAATCATATCCGAAGAACCGGCCAGAGGAAAACGAAAATAAACTTTCCCCTCGCCATACCAATTCAGCTCAAGTAATGCGGTATTTGAACTAACAATTTTAGAAATGACTGTCTCGTAATTCCTGAAATGAATGAATCTTGACCTCCCATTTAATTCGTGTACGAATAAGGTTATATCCATCTTTGATTTCGTCATCTGTAATATTTGGAGCTTCAGAAAATGCAATATAAGCCCATTCGTTTTTACTATCATAGGCTACAATTAGACATGCTTCTACATTATGATAAGGGAAGTTCATTGTTTCTGTTGGCTCTACATAAGGTGAGGTAGCGAACATAAAAAAACAGCCCCCGGTTTCCCCGGAGGCCATTAAACATTATTTAAGTATTCCAACTAACAATAAAAATCCTGGACTTCTTAAGCAATTCTGATAGAGTTATCCGCAATCTTTAACTATTATCTATCTCGCTAAATTAAAATGGTAAACCGTTATTGATAGGTATTGATAATTGAGGATGTACGGGATTACTCTTCAAAACAAGGAAACCTATCGCCTGAGCAACTAGACCATGCACTGCTTTACTATCCTGTTCCCACTTAATTATGCCATAACCAGCAGTAGTTGCAATATCGTGATGGTCATAGCTTGATATGCCAAATTTGCCAAAAGAATTAGGTCCAAGAGTAAATGATAATGTTGCATTGGGTAGATTTTCATTATAGTTAGAAAGATAATATCCACTTATATTATTGTCAGTATCAAATAAAATTGTACCGTCTCTTTTGTACAAAATAACTTCCACATTAATATCTTGATCAGTTATATTTGATAAGTAAACCCATGTGTAATATCTAAATTGTTCATTTACATAAGCTTGGTAATGCGGAATAATAGCCGAACCACTATTGGCCGATGCGATAGCCACCCCAGCAAATAAACTCAACAATATGGTTAAAACAACTAATGCTTTTTTCAATGTTTTTCCCTCCTGTTAATTTAATTTGCCAATAATTTACTAATAAAACATCTTTTCCATCTGCCTTGCCTTTTTTCACCTCCGCCTATGTAATTTTTTATTGATAAAGATATATTTCGTTATAATTTAGCAAATACCTTCATTATATCTAAAAATAGTTAAAAATACCTAATGTTTTCTTTTTGCTTTAAAGCTCAAGGTTTAAGGTTTAATATAAAATAAAACCCGCCCCCAGTTTCCCAGGGGCGATTAGATCAAAACTTCTTGTTAAAATTCAAATGGATCGTCCCATCTTTATCAACGCTAAGACCGTTCTTTTTCTTGAGATCCTTCTTGGCTATTTTCTCTAATTGTCCTAAGTCTGCCACATACCCTGCTTCTTCGAATTCTTTTTTAAGCTTGGCAACCACATCATGTAAGCTATTTAATGCCTGATTATTCGGATACTCCTTGACTATGGCATCAAGTATATTGTATATCGTAATGAGACCGCTATAGCCATATTTGAAGTACAGATCTAGCCCAGGGAATAGCTTTTTAAGCACTACTAAAAGCACCGATAGAGCCGGTATTCCAATAATCAGTATAGTACCTATGAGATTCCAGTTAATGTTCATCTTCTCACCCCCTTTTAACAGCTTCACTAAAAAATGCCCACGGAAACATTGGCCCTGGACATTGATCATGATGTTTTTCTATTTTCTCAGCCCCCCACCTGCTTCTTAAACCTCTAACTAGATGAATTAACGATGTAACTTGTTCTGGCGTTGGTGGATGCTCGGTAAATTTTCCGGTCAAGCATATCCCTATATATTCTCTATTTCTCCCCTTGGCATGTGCTCCGGCCCTCTCCCATGAGCGAGCAGGTTCAACATCTCCATTAGCTCGGATAACAAAATGGTACCCGATTTCTTGCCAACCCCTTTCCTTATGCCACCGGTCAATAGTATTGGCCGACACATCATGGCTGGCGCTATGATGGATTACTATTCCTTTCCAGATTCCTATCACCCCCCTATTAGCCATGTAATAGTTACTGTAGCCAATACCCCAGCCACAAACCCAACACCTGTCCCAATAAGAAACAGCCGGAAAAATTTCTTATCCAGCTGCTCAATATTCTTTCTATTTGTCTCTATTTTGCTATATATCTCCCCCCTCTTCTTGCTGCAGTTTTGAACAATATCTTTGTAATCACTTTCATTTTCCGTCCTAAGTGAATCTATTTTCTTTTCAAGTTTATCGAAGCTCTTTTTCATGGTATCACTTAGGGCAATTACGTCCTGCCTAATGTACTTGATCACTGTCTCGTCAGTCATAAGCATCACCTCATTTTTAAGTTTCTGGATAATAAAAAACCGCCTTTCAGCGGTTGAATTAAGATATTAGTTTTTGTTTTTGCGTACTACTCATATTGAGGTACATCAATGAAACAAATTGATTAACTTTTTCCTTGCATTTCTTGTATATTTCCTTAAAAAATATGCCTTTTTCCATTTCCTCTAATACTGTGTTTTCTATCATATCTTCAAGCAAAGCTACCATCTGTAATTGTTTGAAAGAAGCTGTTTCCCTTTCGCCTTTCTTTAATCCTACGGCATTATTAACCAATTTTGTATAGTTTTCATAGATATGTTTATATGGTTTTCCTTCTCTTTGCTCTTCCGCATAAATTTTTAATAATGCTAAAGCATCAGTTTCTTTCCTTCTAACTAATTTCCCGTTTTCTCTGGTTAGCTGCCATTCTTCTGTCTGTCTTTCTTGCCTTCTCTCTAACAATTTGTTAAAGAAACTTATATATTTTATTTTCCATTTTAAAGCTTTTTGTCCGTTGAAACCCATTGCTAATAAAGAAAAGGCGTCTTTATTCATTAAATATTCTTTTTGTGTTCTGCCTCTTGAATCTTCATAATTTATTTCCTCAAATAAAATGTCAACTCCATTAATGCCCCCAATTTTGGGGATATTAATATCCTCAATTTTGAGGACATCTCCGATTAGTTTTTCTATATCTCTAACTACGTGGTCATGTCTTTTTTCAAACTTTTCAGCAACCAATGTGCTCCTAACAAAATCTCCATCTTTTCTAATTTCAAAACCTAATTCTTGTAAATAATTCATTAAAACCAACTCCTTATAATGATTTAGAAAGTAAATGTGCGCCCGGAACATACCCTGGCATGCATTACACATTATAAGATTGGTTGTGGTATCCAACCTTTCTTAACTCCTCAAAGTCATTCATATAATCTCTTATTTTTCTTGTTATAGTAGGCAATAAAAAAGACCCTAACGGGCCTGCAATTGCTTGTCATTATGTTATTCTGTCTTTGAACTTCTCTTTTTTGCTTTTCCCAGGGTATAAAAAAAGACCCTCGCGGGTCTTAGTTTTTCTTATGTTCTTCTGTCTTTAAAATTTCCAGCTATAGGATACGGCCCAGATTTCGGGATATCCGTACAGATTTCTATTACCTCTATTGTTTCTCTGTACAACATAAAGCTCTATGAGTGTTATACAAGCGTATATAAATCTAGATGTTTTCTTATCTGTTACCATTTGAGGGATAGCATTAACTAGATCTTTTGTTACATCAATGATTTCATCAAATTGCTTTCTAGACGTTCCAGCTGCAAGAGGATTCGCTTCATATACGGGAACAAGGGCATACATAGATGACCCATCAGCTTCTTTTTTAATAAGTCTTTTCACGATTTTCGGGTTTTCTTTTGTATATTGATGCCACTTATAACTTTGTCTCCGGTCAGTTTCTATCGCCGACTCAAAGAGAAATCTTAATGCTATGTCAAATGTCTCTGCCTTTGCCGACTCTGCTGAGGCAACCGAAGAAAAACCCGCCAAGAATATTGGTATTACTAGCAAGATTATTAATTTTGCCATAATCATCCACCTCTATTTAACGGTATCACAAAGTGGATCTCAATGCAAGTATTTAATTAGGGGTTGTGCTCCACGTGCCATTATTATTACGATTTCCCGAACCAAAATTTGTGCTGGTACCCTCATTTAGTATGCCAGCTATAATACCGGAATTATAGCAATCATTATTTGACACTAGATTTCCTGTTCCAGATATACGAATACCGTATTCAGAAACACCATTTGCCCGGCAAGTATTATTTTGTATATTACAGTAGCTTCCTCCCCATTCCCTAATATTTACATCATTTCCTGACAAGATGTTGTTTAGTACAGAGATATTATTTCCATCTATTTCTATGCCATATAAAGCATTGTTAGAGCAGGAATTATTTTGAACATCACAATTATCACTGGCAACTAAAATACCAGCTCTGCCATTGTTATTACATACATTATTTGAACATACATTACCAAATCTGCCATATGACTGTATAACAACTCCGACACTTTCATTATCGGTGAATCGGTTTCCTGTCACTATAGAGTCTTTTAATGCCATATAATTTTCATGATTATCATGCGCATATATATTACTTATAAAGGCTTTTGTAAAGCGGAAAGCTGGCCAGGTTCCTCCGACCGTTATCCTTATTCCGTAATGACAGTTTCTTATTTCGCAATCGCTAATAATAATTTCATCAAATACCATATATACTCTTATTCCATCAATATTGTAATTTGGGTTATTTAACTTATTGCCGTCTATTGCTAAATTTTTAATTTGACAGCGCAACACAGTATCGAAAAAGGAAGCAGCGCTTAAAATTCTATCATCAATCCCATGATTGTCTTCCATTTTTATAATTGTGTTTTTACCTTGCCCCTCTAAAGTTATTAAGTTTTTTATTTCTATAACGCCAGATACAATATATGTACCCTCCAGCAAAACTATTTTCCCGCCATTAGTTAATTCATTCATTGCATTATTAATCTCTATTTGATCACTAACACCATCGCACACATAATTCGCACCCGCCTTACCTCTATCAGAACTATCTGAAGCTGCTATAACAAGCGCCGATGAGGTCGTTTCCCCTTTTGTTATTCCATTATTATCTGTATATCCACTGTAATTTCCCGATTCATCGTACATTCTCACCTTAACATAATATTGCACCCCAGCTTGTAATCCAGTTATTTCAAACCGGGTCTTTTTCCCCCTGTCACGATAGTTAGAATCACCAGGAACAAAATCAGCCGCAGTATCAATATATATTTCAAAGCCCGCCCAATCTTTCTCGCTAGGGGTATCCATGAAAATTACTAAACCCCTAATTATTGGTATTATAGTCCTGAAACTAGGCGCTTCTGCAATTCCAGTTTTTCCATTAACCGTTATACCCGCTACAGCAGCAGTATCAAAATCCTCCCTAATGCCCTGCTTGTTCTCTGCTACAACCTTTACGGAATAATCTCCGGGGGCAACACTTTTTATATATCCCTCATCTCCGGAAGCTATACCTCCATATTCCCAGCTAACTCCACTATCAGAAGACAGATATAGATGTGCCCGGCCATAAAAGAACTCTGTTTGTACCCACATGGCCTTAATTTTTGGAATCCAGGTTCCATCTCCCAACTGATCATACTCTTCTCTAAGGGTTAGATTCCCGACACTAATAGGTGGCTCCCACGGGTTAGGCAACACACTGTCTTTCTTAACCTGGAACACTACTCCATCATCTGAGTACACCGCAACATTATACTCTTGGCATGTAAGAGTCATTTCATCGTTCTCGTCTTCTCTAATCTCCAAGATCCGAAACTCCTTCTCAACCCATCCCGGCACATCATGACTGACCTTAATTACATCCCCAGCCTCGCAGTGCAGACTATCTATCCCAGCTTTGAACTGGCAAAAAGTATTACAATAATAAGACTTCTTCTGGAAATACCGGGCCATCCTACCCGCTTGAGAGAACCGGTTAAGGCCCAGAAGTGGTACTGTTAGCTCATGCAATCCCCGCTTCTGTATATCCCTATCCAAGGAATACTGAGCGCCAACCTTCTCCCAGTGATTGTCTGGATCAGTGTATTCCACTGTAACCCGGTTGTACCGGTCTTTTCTAGAAGTTTTCCAATATGAGAATGAATCTGCAACTATGTTATCCATAGTGTACAACTGTACTGGAATCTCGGGTCCGTCAACCTTGAGGCGAAATTCTCCCCCGGAATAGACCAGAAAAGCCCGGAAAGTAGCCAATATATCCTGGATATGATCTAAACTAGATTTCTGATAGTCAATGACATAATCCAATTGAAACCGGGGTTCTCCTTCCACTAGCTCATCACAATATTCGCCGACTGAGATAACACTATCAAGATCTATATCATCTTTTGATATACCCAGGCCATATCTTTTGTTGGTCAGGAAATCCAGCAAACAATAAGCCGGATTCTGGGAGTACTGAATAACCCAGCTGCTTCCATTCCAGACCTCTATTTTCCTTCCTTCAATTATAGAAGTGATAGTAGGATTACCGGATATATCCTCATTTGCTGTTATATCAGTGCTGACATATGCAGTATAAGGAAATGTCTGCCCTTGATCATTAACACTATCTGCCGTTTGAGTCCTCTCCCCTAGTTTAACCCTCCCCGATACATTAACCTTGTTAGCTTTAATTTGAGCAATCGACTGGATAGGCCCCTCCGATACAGCAACTTGCATTGATATCTTTGTGTTGCCATCAGTAAGTTTTTCAAATATTGTATTCCCCGCGACTCTATTTCGGCCATATGCAACCGGTACGGGGATCTCATGCGATTTTGTGTTGTATGTGCTACCGAACTTATAGGTTGGACTTTGAGTATCTTTTTTCCCGAAAAGAGAATATCCCAATGCAGCCCCCCTGAAAGCTCCGGCAGGACCACCTAGAGCAAATCCGAAGACGGCTCCTACTGCAGCTCCCATTACCTGACCTACGTTACCCATTACTTACACCTCCTATTCTGTATGCTGAGTGAAAGAATTTCATGTAATGTTTGAGCCTTATTACAGCAACATCTTTTCCCTGTCTAGCATGCATGAAATTGCTTCTGTCTACCATAACCCCAGCGTGTCTGGGGATACCCTGAAAAGAAAAAACAACCACATCAAAGGGTTGTAGTTGGTCTACCGGTATTTTTTCTCCGTATTTCTCAAATCCTCGGACTAGCCTCTCCGGATCTTCCCGGTACCAGTGTTCTAATATTGGATTCCCATCGTTTTCGGGAAGGCTCATTCCATTATCATTCAGAAAAGACACAACAAGCCCGAGGCAATCAAGCTTATCACTCCGGCCGTTGTGCTGATATGGCTTCCCAATGTATTTTCTTATAATATCATTCATACAGGCTTCGATGGTCTTTCAACCCCTTATGGACTTCCGTATACTATAACATCAACACTTTTCCCTGCTTCCACTGTTCCAACAACTACGACAGACATCGATCTAAGTCTTTCATTAATAAGGGGTATAT
>JAKSCG010000001.1 GCA_022360715.1 Halanaerobiales bacterium | reverse complement strand
TGTCCGGAACCGGCACTGCGGTCGGTCAGCCAACCTTCACCCATATCTCCGTCAACCTCATGTTCCAGGGCAACATCTTTATTGATTACACTGCCCCAGTTATTGGTCAAAATACCCAGCACAATATTCTCGGCATAAGGTGCATCAAAAGTTAAGGAGACGGTTTTATTATCAATTAATTTGATCTTTTGATCGGCATTTTCTTTGTTAATACCAATACTCTCCAGCAACCAGACCGAGGGCTTTTCCATTTTTAAATATCGTTTATAACTCCATACAACATCTTCGGCCGTAACCGGATCGCCATTGGAAAATTTGGCATCTCTAAGCTTAAAGGTATAAGTCTTTCTGTCTGCTGAAATTTTCCAGCTCTCTGCTAATTCAGGTACAATTACCAAGGACTCATTAACATTTTTCCATCCCACCAACTGGTCATAAACTGCATCCACAACCCTTGAAGGAAGAACTTCATAGCATACGGCCGGGTCAAGGGAAATAAATATTTCGGTGTTGGCCCCAACCACCAGGGCATTATCTGGGGTTTTGGCAAGGCCGACGACGCTAATTCCCAACAACAGCAAAAAGACTAAAACAAAAATACTCAGCTTCTTCATACTACACACCTCCGCATAGAATTTCCCCATAAGGGGCATAAAAATTTTTTACTACTTTTCTGATAGTCAAAATATTTATTTTACTACGACTTAAGATGTAATTATATTAATTATACCAAACATAATTAAAAATGGCAACAAAAATTGACTTTGTCAGTCAGGATTTGCCTAAAATAATTCTTTAGTACCATCTTATTCCATAAAATATGCCGGACCAACTTAGAAAAAAACCCCCGTTTAACCGAAGGATAGATAATAAAAGAAGGCTATCGGCTAACCTTAGCCCATACCCTCCTTAAGCTCATTTCCCGACCGATAAATTGTTGGCCATCTCCTGGTAGATCCTCCTGGTAATAACCTGGGGGCGGGTTATCGCCCCTCCGATTACTACGGCGTAGGCCCCCTGTTTTAAAGCATTAGCCCCCTGAACCCCGTCGTTATAATTACCTTCGGCCAGGATCGGAATATTGGTTAAGTCCTTGATTTCTTTAATCAAGGTCAGATCCGGTTTGGGGCGGGTTCTCGATTCCTCGGTATAACCGGACAGTGTTGTTGAAATATAATCAGGTCGGAGGGCAAAGACCTTTTTCGCATCATTAAGGGTAGCAATATCGGCAATAATACCCCGGTCGGGAAAAGCATCCCGGATTTTTTCAAAAATCTCGGCCAGCGGTTCCGGACGCTTACGAACCGTACAGTCGAGCGCTACATAGTCTGCCCCTGCCTGTAAAACAGCCCGGGAATCGGCAAAGGTTGGTGTAATATAAACCTGGTAATGCTCCAACTTTCGCTTCCATAGTCCAATCAACGGGAGATCAACTAACCTTTTAATTGCTTTAATATCTTGCGGAGAGTTGGCTCTAATCGCACTGGCCCCGCCTATTTGGGCAGCCAGGGCCATCCTGGCCATAATTTGCGGACCAAATAGCGGTTCATCCTCCAGGGCCTGACAGGATACGATTAAAGAATTATACTTTAGTTTATTCATAGTTAATCATTTGCTTTCTCTTTTTCATCGTCGCTTAGCTCCTTGTTATCCTTAATTTAAGCTTTTACCGCACCGGCCATCCCACTCATATATTGTTTCTGAAAGACCAGAAAGACAATGATAATTGGGATTACTGAAATAACGGTCCCCGCCGCAATCAGCTTGAAATCATAGGCAAAAACCCCCTGTAAATACTGTAAAGCTGCTGCTAATGGATATTTTTTCGGATCCTGGAGGATGATTAAAGACCATAAAAAGCTATTCCAATGTGTAACAAAATCAAAAATAATCAAGGTCACCAGGGCCGGTTTACTTAATGGCAACATTATCCTCCACCAGATGCCAAATTCGGATGCACCATCTATTCGGGCGGCATCTTCCAATTCACCCGGTATCTTTAGATAGGTCTGACGCAATAAAAAGATCCCAAAGACGGTTACTGCTGCCGGAAGGAAGACCGCCACTCTCCGGTCCACCAGATTTAATCTCTTCATCGTTAAAAAATTAACGATTAAGCCTGCCGAATTAGGCAAAAACATGGTAGAAATCATCGCTGCAAAGATTATCTTTTTGCCGGGAAATTCAAATCGTGCTAAAGGGTAAGCGGCCATCGAAGAAAAAATGGCGTTCAGGCTTATTCCGCCCACAGTGATAAAAACACTATTCAGGAAATAAGTTAAAAAATCCAGCTGCTTAATAACTGCAATGTAACTTTCCAGAGTTAGCGGACGAGGAATTAATTGGGGCGGATAGGCATAGATATAGCTGGCTTCCTTTAAAGAAGTTGACAATAACCATAAAAATGGACCAAGCATAATTAAAGCAATTACTGTCATTAACAGATAAAGCAATACCCTTTTCACCCCTCTGCTCACCCGATAAAAACCGCTACTTTTCATTGTGGTCTATTTGCCCCTCCTTTACCGAGGAATTTAAAATTAATGATCGTAAAGATGCCGACCACCAGTGCCAGCATAAATCCTAAGGCAGCTGCATAGCCAAAGCGATAATCCTTAAAGGCGGTTTGATAAATATACAGACTGGCTACTAAAGAGCTATTTATCGGCCCGCCACCGGTCATAATAAAGATCTCATCAAAAACCTTGAGGGCCGACATTGCTGACAAAACAGTACAGAGCAGAATTGACGGTCTTAATAGTGGAATGGTGATATAAAGCCATACCTGCCAGGTTTTAGCACCATCGAGCCGGGCCACCTCTTCCAACCCGGCCGGAACGGCCTGCAAACCGGCCAGATAAATAACCATATAAAACCCCAACCCTTTCCACAAGGTAACAAACATAACACTGTAAAGGGCCAATTCCGGACTGGTTAAAAAGGCAATCGGAGTGGCAAGTAGGCCAACATTCGTCAAAATGCTGTTGATGATCCCATTACTCTTTAATACCCATTTCCAGGTTATAGCCACCGCAACCATTGACGTAACAACCGGGATATAGTAGGCCAGGCGGAAGATATGCCCACCCCTCATCTTTCGATTAACCATTATCGCCAGCAAAATAGAGAGGAGCTGGATAAAAGGAACCACCAGCAAATAGGTAACAGAATGCTGCATTGCCAACCAAAATTTACGATCAGTAAACGCTTCCTGAAAATTAGCTAAGCCGATATAAGTTGAGTTCCCTAAAAAATCATAACTAAAAAAGCCCAAGATCATTCCGGCGATAATTGGATAAAATCTAAAGACCAACAGAAAAACTAAAGCCGGAATCAGGAAAAGATAAGCCATTATTACTCTGTTAGCTTTTATATTTTTGACCATTATTCCCTCCCATTTCCCTGCTATCAATGGCTACTTGCTTAATATCTCTTCCCATCTCCCGGCCATGTTAGCTACAGCCTCTTCCGCTGTAATTTTACCATAGTAAGCCTTTTCAAACTCTTCATCAATTGCCTTTATTAATTTTGATGAATTCTTTGCTGTTATGGTCATATCCCGGGCCCACTGTAATTGCTCGGCGGAGATTCTCCGGGCAATACCTTCCGGAGTATTATCACCGGCCGTAAAGAAATCGTCCTGGGCTGCTTTAATTGCTGAAGGCAAGATATTGACAATCTTACTGAACTCTAGCTGGGCATAATCTCCGGTAATAAAATAGGCAAAATCTGCCGCTTCTTGTGGATTCTTGCGGGTTTTAGGGATGACAACATTCATCGCTGCCGCATTGATTACT
>JAKSCG010000010.1 GCA_022360715.1 Halanaerobiales bacterium | reverse complement strand
TGATGAGTTGATAGCAATGGACGGCTTGTTTAAAACTCTTTGGGATGCTCAAGAACAAGCCGAGGACTGGCTTTTATGCTCATAAGAGAAAAGACTAAACCAGAGGAGGAAGGTAAAATGTATAAGAAGTTGAGTTGGGGTATAATGTTTTTTTTGGTAGTGACTATTTTGTTAACAGGGTATTCAGAACAGATAGCTGCAAGCACAAGAACGGTAATTTGTCCCAGTGGACAAAAAGTTGTCGTACCACCGGCGGATGAAATCAACAGAGTTGTCATGACATCTGTGCCCCTTCCCAGTGCTTATAGGTTAATAGAAGAAGATTTGAGCAAATTAGTTGGAATTAATCCGGGTAGTAAAGAAGATGCCAAAAATTCTATTCTCAGCAAAATAGCTCCGGAAATATTAAACATCTCAGATTCTTTTATAAAGGGCTCAGAAGTCAATGTTGAAGAACTTCTTAAGTTAAAACCCGATGTTATCTTTTATTACGGCGGATTTACCAAACAAGCTGAGTTGTACAGCAACCTTGGTATTCCTGCTATTGATACCAGACCGAAAAAAAGAGGCAATGCTTTAGAAATGATGATCTGTTGGGTTAAAGTACTGGGAGAAGTATTTGAGAAGGAAACAGATATTGAAAACATTATTAACCATGGCACAGAGGTAATGAAAGAAATTGAGGAAAAAACTGCTCGATTTGAAGATGATAAAAAAACAAGAGCATTGGTTTTATTTAGAATTAGTGAAAAGGAGATAATTGTTTCTGGCAAAGGTAACCAAGGCGATAGCTGGTTAAACTTAACTGGTGCTATCAATGTAGCAGGGAAGATTAATGGAACATCTAATGCAAACATGGAGCAAATTTATAAATGGAATCCAGAAGTAATCTATATCTTTAACAATGCTATGCCCAAGGATTTGCTTGATAACAAAATAAAAGGACAGGACTGGAGTGAAATTAAAGCGGTTCAAAATAACCGAGTCTACAAAATACCTGTTGGTATAGCAAGATGGTTCCCCCCTAGCGCTGATGTACCACTTATGTTGCAATGGATGGCTCAGAAAAATTATCCACAAGTATTTAGTTATTATCAGATGGAACGAGAGATAAAGGACTATTATCAAAAATTCTATAAGTATGATATCTCCGATGAAGATGTGTTTAGAATATTGCATCCGATTAGAGAGAAAGCCATGATCAGAGGTCAAGGAAAAAACTTCTAAATTCTAACATGACATGAAAGGGCTGAATGAAAAAATGAAGCTGACTAAAAAAAGCAATAAGGGGAAACTATTAATTCTTGCTTTACTTCCTTTGATATTATTAATCGTTTCGTTATGTATCGGAAGATATTATGTAAACCCACAAACTACATTTTCTTTGTTGTTGTCCAATTTTATTCCAGTAGAATCAATCTGGGAACCTATTGAAGAGTTAATCATCTTAAAAGTGCGTTTACCTAGGGTACTGATGGCATTGATTATTGGAGCGGGACTATCGGTTTCAGGAACCGCTTTTCAATCAATTTTTGGTAATCCCCTTGTTAGCCCTCATGTGTTAGGAGTTTCTGCTGGAGCTGGATTTGGAGCCGCACTTGGTATTTTGCTATCCAGTAATGTTTTTGTGATTCAAATAATGGCTCTTGCTTTTGGAATTGGCGCTGTTATGATTACTTACCTGATTAGCAAACGAAAAAAAGCTTCCACTTTATTTATGTTAGTACTCTCCGGAGTGATAACTGGTGCATTCTTTACTGCCCTCATATCTTTGATTAAGTATGTTGCTGATCCAGATGATAAATTACCTGAAATCGTCTATTGGCTCATGGGGAGTTTGACTGGAACATCAATAAATGATGTGATAATCAGCAGCCCTTTTATCATAGGTGGGATGATTATTCTGGTCTTGTTAAGATGGAAAATTAATATCCTGTCTTTATCAGAAGAAGAGGCTAGGTCACTGGGAATAGATATAACTAAATATAGGTTAATTATCATAGGAGCATCTACAGTCATCACCGCGGTTTCAGTAGCTCTTTGTGGGATCGTTGGTTGGATCGGGTTAGTTATTCCACACGTAGGCAGGATGATCGTCGGGAATGATCACAAAGTCTTAATACCAGCCAGTATATTTTTGGGGGGCTTTTATTTATTACTCATTGATAATATGTCGCGGATTCTAACATCTGCTGAAATCCCCTTATCCATACTAACAGCAGTCATCGGAGCACCATTTTTTGCTTATTTGTTACGGAAAACAGGAGGTAGATGGGCGTGAAATTTGGAGTTGTGGACGGAACTTTTGGTTATTACAAAAACCCTATTCTCTTTGAAAATGTCAATTTTACGATTGAAAAAAGTGAGATATTAACCATACTTGGGCCAAATGGTGTTGGTAAAACGACCTTTTTGAAATGTATGATGGGATTTTTAAAGTGGAATAAGGGAGAAACGATAATTGACGGTAAATCATTTTACTCCATGAGCACTAGCGATATTTGGAAAAAAATTAGCTATGTACCACAAGCTAAAGCAACGATTTTTCCTTATAGCGTTATGGAAATGGTATTAATGGGGAGAAATCCTCATTTGGGTGTGTTATCAATGCCGTCTAATCAAGATCAAAAACTATGTGAATGGGCTTTGGAGGAACTAAATATAATAAAATTAAAGGGAAAGATTGTTTCAGAACTCAGTGGTGGAGAATTACAAATGGTTCTGATCGCAAGAGCTTTAGTATCTGAACCATATATCTTGATCCTTGATGAACCGGAGTCAAATTTAGATATTAAAAATCAGTTGGTAATACTTAATATTATTCAAAAATTATCTGAAGAAAAAAATATCACTTGTATCATTAACACACATTATCCTGCTCATGCCTTGAAAATATCCGATAAAACTATTATGTTTTCAAATAATACTCATCATATATATGGAAACACAAAAGATATAGTCAACGAAAGCAACATTAGAAAATTTTTTGAAGTTGATTCGCGAATACTAGAGTTAGTGGAAAACAAAAAAAGATTGCGAACAATTTTTCCCATTAGAATCTGTAAATCATAAAATATAGCCAATTCGCTAAAATAAGGGCCTCACAGTTTAACAGATAAGCTCAATGAAGTGGATACTTCATAGGTTTTAACAACTTATGACGTTTTTTTATGCTGCTTAAGATTTGGTTACAAGACTGATTAAAACTCAGTTTCCAGAATGGGCTAATCTAACTATTAATCCCGTCCAAATCAGTGGGAATGATAATTGTACTTTTTACCTTGTTGATGAGATGATTGTTAGGCTTCCCAGCCAAAGATATCATTGACGAAGTCGCAAATGATTATCAAGAAAATTTTTGATATAAAAGTTTGGCAGGTAGCAATGGAAAAGAACTTGAATGAATTAACAAAGGTATTGACATGGACTTAATCTTGTGTTAACATTGTTACGTAACAATGTTAACACATATTTTTATTTGGGAGGGGTTATTATGTTTGGAAATCTTCAGGAACGACCAAAACCAATTGGGGAGTATATAGTTGGAATCACCCATATGGACTTGATTGATCAAAGTAGAAGGCAAGTATTTCCTTTTGAAGAAGAAGATGCTCAAAGAAAAGTTCCCTTGACAATTTTTTATCCGGCGGATAGCTCAGAAGGGAAAAAACCGGCACCATACGCTTTTCCGGAGGCTTTAGAAAAACTTAGCAAACTGACATATGGTTTTTGGTCCAAGAGAATGGCTAATCTCAAAACCCATATATATGAGGATATCCCTGTTTCTCAAAAGAAAGATCAATTTCCAATTATTTTCTTTAATCAAGGATTTATTTCTTATCAAATGCAAAGTACTGTTTTGTGTTCTGATCTGGCGAGTCTTGGTTATATTGTCATATCTGTTGGACATCCTTACGAGTCATCGGCAGTAAAATTTACTGATGGAAGTATTATTGAAGTGCATAACGATATTATTGAGATCCAAAAAAATGCTTTCGATAAAGAATATATTAAACAATTTACCAAGCTTTTGCGAGAAAAGAATACTTATTCTGATGCTAAAGCAATGGAGGCTGCAGAATTTCTTTTTAATGATATTCATTTTAATGATAGTGTGAAAAGATGGGCTGATGATACTATCTTTGTTGCAGATCAATTAGAAGGAATCAATAGTGGAAAAGTAGAATCTATCTTCATAAATAAGCTGCAATTAGACAGAGGATTTGGTATTACGGGGCATTCTTTAGGCGGGGCTATTTCTGCTCAAGTATGCTATGTTGATGAAAGATTTTTCTGTGGTATTAATATAGATGGCGGGACTTGGGGCGATTATCTGTACAAAGACATTAAGACGCCTTTTCTGGTTATTGGACAAAATTTCATTCGGAATGTTCTTCGCACCACCTTTATTTACAATTCTCAGGATTCATACCTAATTGCTGTTGATAAGACGGGACATTGGGGATTTTGTGATGTATTATTTGCATCTCGCCAAGCGATCTTAATGGGAAATAAGGTGGGCTTAAGAGAAAAGTATGAATTTAGAGAGATCATTACCAAGTTTCATTCCGCCTTTTTTGCTAAATATTTATTAGGTGTTGGTGGTGTTAAATTAAATGAGTTAATTTATCCAGGGATTGAATATCAAGAGAAATTGAGTTTGCAGATTACTTAATACGTAACAATGTTAACACATATTTTAATTTGGGAGGGTTATTATGTTTGGAAATCTTCAGGAACTACCAAAACCAATTGGGGAGTATATAGTTGGAATCACCCATATGGACTTGATTGATCAGAGTAGAAGGCAAGTATTTCCTTTTGAAGAGGAGGATGCCCAAAGAAGAATTTCCGTGACTATTTTTTATCCGGCGGATAGCTCAGAAGGGAAAAAACCGGCACCATACGCTTTTTCGGAGGCTTTAGAAAAACTAAGCAAACTGACATATGGTTTTTGGTCCAAGAGAATGGTTAATCTCAAAACCCATGTATATGAGAATATCCCTGTCTCTCAAAAGAAAGATCATTTTCCAGTTATCTTCTTCAATCAAGGATATATCTCTTATCAAATGCAAAGTACTGTTTTGTGTTCTGATCTGGCGAGTCTTGGTTATATCGTCATATCTGTTGGACATCCTTACGAGTCATCAGGAGTAAAATATACTGATGGAAGTATTATTAAAGTGCATAACTCCATTATCAAAATCCAAAAAAAGTCTTTTGATAAAGAATATGTTAAAAAAATTACGAAGCTTTTGCGAGATAAGAATACTTATTCTGATGCTAAAGCAATGGAGGTGGCAGAATTTCTGTATAATGATGTTCATTTTAATGATAGTGTGAAAAGGTGGGCTGATGATACTATCTTTGTTACAGATCAATTAGAAGGAATCAATAGTGGAAAGATAGAATCTATCTTCAAAAATAAGTTACAATTAGATAGAGGACTTGGTATTACAGGGCATTCTTTGGGCGGTGCTACCTCTGCTCAAGTAAGCTATGTTGATAAAAGATTTATCTGTGGCATTAATATAGATGGCGGGACTTGGGGCGATTATCTGCACAAAGATATTAAGACTCCTTTTTTGGTTATTGGAGCAAATTTGATGCGGAATACTGCTCGCACCACCTTTATTTACAATACTCAGGATTCATACCTAATTGTTGTTGATAAGACGGGACATTGGGGATTTTGTGATGTATTATTTGCATCTCGCCAAGCGATCTTAATGGGAAATAAGGTGGGGTTAAGAGAAAAGTATGAATATAGAGAGATCATTACTAAGTTTCATTCCGCCTTTTTTGCTAAATATTTATTAGGTGTTGGTGGTATTAAATTGAATGAGTTTAGTTATCCAGGGATTGAGTATCAAGAGAGATTGAGTTTGCAGTAAAGGGAGGAGAAGATTTGAGTGAGAAAAAATATGGGAGAGCTGAGCGCCGTTTAGAGCTTATCAAAAAAATATCCAGCTATTTAGAAGAGGTTGGTCTATTAGAATTTAGTTTTCGAGGTGCAGCCAAAGCTGCAGATGTGTCCCCAATGACGTTAGTCCGCTATTTTAATAATCGAGATGGCCTACTGGATGAGTTGTTAGAGTATGCATTTAAAGAAAAGGTTAAGGATGTAGAATCTAACTGGCCAGGGAATTTGAATAACAATCTGGTTGAATCGATGCGGGAATTGATCTTAGACTTAGAGAGTGAAGTATATGCACTAGATAGTAATAAACTATGGAAACAGTTAACCTTACTTGCTGAGTCTCCAAAGGCACCAAATTCTATGAAAACAAGGCACTTAAATATCTATTTCGCCAGTAGGGACTATATTATAGCACTGTTAAATTCCCAAGGGTTACCGATCGAAAGAGCAACCGAAGTTGGTAGTGCTTTAAATAGTTTTTCCAATGGTGTCTATCGCGATTATTATCTTCATCAAAATAAAAAAATTGCTCAGTCTAGTTTTAAATTGATGATAAAGTGGCTTCAAGAAGAAATGGGCGAATCATCGATCTAATTGTTCATATTGCAGTAATTGGTATAGACTTGGGAGAAAAAAGATAATTATGGTTGAAATCGGTGTTATTTTATGATATATTATTTGTAGTGACCAAGTGGTCATTTTTTGCCTATCAAATGACCGCTTGGTCATCGGGGAGGAATTACATGCCCAAAAAACTATTTTTTAATTTGCCGGAAGAAAAACAAGCTAGAATCACTCAAACTGCATTAATTGAATTTGCAGAAAAGACCTATAATGAAAGTTCTACTAATAGGATTGTTAAAAAAGCAGGAATAAGCAAAGGAAGTCTGTTTAAATATTTTCACACCAAAGAAGATTTATTTTTTTATATCTTAGACTATGTTCTAGGTAATTTTATTAGCGAGTTAAGTGGAGAGGCGGTAAATCTTTCAGATGATTTATTGGAGAGGGTGGTTCAGTATGTGGAAATTGAATTTTCTTGGTATCTTCGAAATCCAGCCCAATACAAGCTGATTCAAAAAGCTTTTTTCGATGAAAATTCAGAGATTTTTCCAAAGATAGAAAAAAGATATGAACTTGTTGGTGACAGATTTTATGATAGATTATTTCAAGGCATCAATTTTGATAAATTTAAATGGGATAAGCAGAAGATATTGAATGTTTTAAAGTGGTTACTGAAGGGCTTTAATGATGAATTTATTAAGAAAACAATTTTGAATGACAACAATATAAAGAGTGTTAAAGAAAACTATTTGAGAGAGCTCCGAGAATACCTGACAATCATCAAAGAAGGATTATGTAAGGAGGCAAAGAGGAATGTTTAATAAACCTGAGGGCAAAAAAGTTAAAATTGGGAATACAGACATGGATTATGTAGTTTTTGGTCAAGGGCAGAAGCCATTGATTATTCTACCAGGGTTAGGAGATGGCCTGAAAACGGTCAAGGGCCAGCTTCAAGCTTGGTTATTGGCAAATTATTATAAGCAGTTTGGAAAAGAATTTAAAATCTATATCTTTAGTCGAAAGAATCAATTAATCGAAGGGTATAGTATTAGAGAGATGGCTCGAGACCAAAGAGCGGTTATAGAGAAATTAGGTATTAAAAATGCAGATGTGATGGGAATTTCTCAGGGTGGAATGATTGCCCAATTTTTGGCTATTGATTATCCTGAGTTGGTAAAGAAACTGATCATTGGCGTGTCGGTCTCCAGGCAGAATGAAACAATCCAGCGGGTTGTCAAAAGCTGGATACACCTGGCTGAATCAAATGATTATAAAGCACTAACGATTGATACTATGGAAAAAACTTTTTCTGAAAAGCATCTAAAAAAATACAGAGTTTTTTATCCCATCATTAGTAGAATCGGTAAACCCAAATCTTTTAGCAGATTTTTAATCCAGGCGAAAGCTTGTCTTAATCATAATGCTTATGAAGAACTCGAGCAGATTAAATGTCCTACACTAATTATTGGGGGTGACAGTGACAAAGTTGTCGGTAAAAATTCCTCAGAAGAAATGGCTAAGCAGATAGAAAATAGCAAACTGGTAGTGTACAAAGGTATAGGACACGGAGCTTATGAAGAGACTAAAGATTTTAATCGACAAGTGATCATTTTTTTGTTGGCAACCACATTGGAATAATTAGCAAACAAAAACTCTGTAAAAATGATTGACAAAGCAATTTCAACTATTGAGTTCTGAATATCAGAAGGCATGGGATTATATGTTATTTAAGTGGCTTCCTGAAAGTAGCTTTAAATTTGATGATCGGATCCCTTATGAAGAGTATCCACATAATGGAATTGATGCTTCTAATGTCCGACAAATTGTTGATATTCACGTTCCTATTTCACTTGTTTAGAAATTTGTAGGTTTAATAATTTCTATGAAAAGGAGATTAAAATGGGGTATTATCTTGACTTTAGTTCAATAAGTCTTGACCAATACAAAGAAAAGCTCAAAAAGAAGACAATGATACCTAGTCGAATGATATTGAAAGAAAAACTAGACGAAAGATTTGCTTATTTTAAGAATCTGGGGATTATGAATGTTTTAGAACTGGAAAAGATATTGAAAAAGAAAGAAAAAGTTATGGAATTGGCTAAAGAAAAGTCTCTGTCTGAAGATTTTTTAATTGCTTTAGGTCGAGAACTCAAAGCTATTCAGACCAAACCTAGAAAATTTAAAGATTTTCTAGGAATTTCGGAAGAAACGATTTCCAAACTGGAAAAAAATGGTCTCAAAAACACTAAGCATTTATATGACAAAGTAATAAGCAAAAATGACAGAAAAGAAGCTGCCAAAACTTTAGGAATTGGTGAACAAGAAATATTGGAACTAACGAAATTAACAGATCTGACTAGAATACAATGGGTAAATGGAACTTTTGCCAGTGTTTTATACCAAGCGGGTTATGATACAATTGATAAGGTAGTAAAGGCTGATTACGAAGAATTATATAATAATGTTAAAAAGCTCAATGCAGAACAAAAGCTTTATAAAGGTAATATTGGTTTAAATGACATGAAGATACTCGTTGAGGCAGCTACAGAAGTACCGCAAGATATTGAATACTAAAATTTTAAACCTTTAGTTGATAATTAGCTAAGCATGAAGGAAACTTATTCCTTCATGCTATTTTGCATTTTATTTGTCGCTTTAGTATTATCCCAGAAAAAAAGGTGGCTCATCAGTCGCTTTTTAATGTAAAATTCTGAAAAAAGTTATGCAATCAACTATGCAACCATAAGTTGCAGGATGCAAGGAGTTGTTGATAGCATGATTTAGTCTATATGGTATAATGAAAATGTAAATATTTTAATCGAATGACGTTCTAAAATAAAACTTGTAAAAGAAAGTGAGATGAGACAATGAAGCACTTAGGTGAAAGAATCGCCACCTTAAGAAAAGAACGGAACCTATCACAGGAAGCATTGGCAGAACAGGTTGGTGTTACCCGTCAAGCTATTTCCAAATGGGAAAGAGACGAGGCGTTGCCGGATATTTATAACTTGACCACCTTAGGGGAGATTTTTGGAATCACTTTAGATGAATTGCTTAAAGGTAGTGGCGAAGCCGGAGCGAGCAAGAAACCGATGGTAGTAGCTTTGGAACTGAAATTTAAGGCAGAAAAATACATCATGGTCGGAATCGCCATGATCATTCTGGGGGCTTTAGTATTTATCATTGAACCATTATCCCAACAGATTCAGACGATTATCTGTGTTCTTATGGCCTTAGGTGGTATATTGATCCTAATTAAAGCCGGATTCATGTTCGAGCGCTTCTATATGTTGAATAAGCAAGTACCAGAAGCGTCAGGAGAAAGTGGGGTAACTCAGGGAAGAGGAAATAAGAAACGTCGGGATGCGGTAGTAACCATTGCCTCTTTATCCTGTACGTTAGCGTTCCTGTATTTAGGGTTCTTTAAAGGGATGTGGCATCCTGGCTGGATGGTCTACCTACTCATTCCGATAGCCATTGCCATCGAAGATTTCATCGCTTCAAGACATGTGTAGGAAACGAAGCTGTTATTGAAATAAATTTTAGTAAATGATATCATTTCTATATATCATAAAAACGATATATAAGAAATGATATTTTTTTCTAACAATAATTTTGGGGAGTGGAATGAATGTCCAATTCAAATAAATCAAAGGTTCATAGCGAATATATTTTTAGAATAAATAAGGTCTTAGATTACATTGAAGTAAACCTTGGAGGAGATCTTTCTTTGGATATCCTTGCTGACATTTCTGGTTTTTCTAAGTTTCATTTTCATAGGATTTTTAAAGGCATTGTTAAGGAAACCTTGCTAAGTTATATCAATCGAATCCGATTGGAGCGAGCAACCAGTATACTTTTGCATAATCCTTCTATCAGCATTACCGAGATTGCAATGCAGCTTGGATTTTCGGATTCTACTGTATTTGCACGAAATTATAAAAGACATTATGGAATAAGTGCTTCTGAATTAAGGGAAACCTATAGCAAGAATTGCCAAGTGGTTAGCAAGATTGGTAAGGCTAATGATAAGTCGTCAGGCTATAATGAATCCATAAGTGCCAGCAAGGTCAATGTAGTAGGTAATGTTGAAGTACGGATAATTAAAGAGATTAAAGTGATCTATTTAAGACATTTGGGTCCTTATAAAGAACTGGCTGTTGTATTTCATAAAATGATGAGTAAACTGATGACTTGGGCTAAGGCCAGGGGGTTGCTGGATAGCAATGACTTTAAGCTTTTTTCAATCTATCATGATAATCCTGAATTTACGGCACAAGAAAACCTAAAAACAAGCATATGCTTAGGTGTTTCTGAAGATGTTAAAGTAGAGGGTGAAGTAGGAAAGATGGTAATTCCATCAGGTAAATATGCAATTGGTCACTTTATAATTGAGCCAAGTGAGCACAGCAGTGCTTGGGATTATATTTACGGTGAATGGTTTCCCAAAAGTGGGTTTCAGCCTGATGAAGGTTATATTTTTGAAATGTATTTGAATGACCCTAGCACACACCCTGAGAAAAAATCTGTTTTGGACATTTACCTGCCGGTGAAACCTTTGTAGTAACAATTTTTGATACTTTACGAGGTGAGTTAATGAAAAATATAACCATAGAAGGGGCACGTCTTCACAACCTTAAAGAAATTGATATCTCCATCCCCAAAAACAAACTTGTCGTCATAACAGGAATCAGTGGCTCGGGTAAATCTAGCCTTGCCTTTGATATTATATTTGAAGAAGGACGCAAACAATATCTGCAATCTTTAGGTGTGTTTACGCTGATCACTGAAGAAAATAAGTTTGATCATATATCCGGCCTAGGGCCTTCTATAGCAGTACAGCAGAATATTATCCGTCAAAGCAACCCGCGGTCAACAGTAGGTACCAAAACCAATATCTTAAATATGCTGGCAGTGCTTTGGGCAGCAGAAGGTAAAACTTCTTGTTCGTCATGCGGTACACTTGTTGATGATGACATGACATGCCCAAAGTGCGGCATGATAGAAGAACGCCTGTTTGCCGGTTATTTTTCTTATAATAATCCTAATGGGATGTGTATTAAATGCTCCGGCAGGGGTGCATATTTTGAAATCAATATGCAAAAACTCATCCCCAATGAAAACACGACCCTTGACGAGGTTTTTCAAAAAGCCGGACCAACACCAGGGTATCAAAGGTTACTAAATAAAAAGTTTAAAGATTATCTCAAAATGCCTTTTTCTAAAATACCCGATGAAGTAAAGGCGGATATTCTTTATGGTCAATATGTGAAGAGCAATAGTCAGAACCGCAGTTATTGCCTACAAAGAATTTTTGAAGGTCGCTATCTAAGAAACGGTGACAACTCCGGTGGTATATATAGATTGTCTGTCTGTTCCGATTGCCAAGGATTTCGAATTGGTGAAGAAGCACGCAGC
The DNA here is from genome assembly GCA_022360715.1 of Halanaerobiales bacterium. Classification (GTDB taxonomy): domain Bacteria; phylum Bacillota; class Halanaerobiia; order Halanaerobiales; family DTU029; genus JAKSCG01. The sequence goes on along the minus strand of JAKSCG010000010.1, from coordinate 72,161 downwards.
GTATTCTTAAATGGAAAACATATTGGTGAACTGGGGAAAATGACAATAAATAAATTGCAAAACTTTATATCTGATCTGTTAAATCAAAATATTTTAGCAGACATGGGCACTAATCTGCTGAAAGATATTTTGATTAAAATAAACGGTTTAAATAAAGCGCGCTTAGGGCATCTATCCCTTTACAGAGAAATGTCTACCCTGAGCGGTGGTGAGCTTCAACGGCTTTTTTTGAATTCTCATTTAGAATCTAAAATGGATTCTCTTATTTACATTCTGGATGAACCAACAGCAGGATTGCATGAATCGGAAAAAACTGAGCTGTTAAAGTCGATCAAAGCCCTTAAGGAACTAGGCAACACGGTTATTGTGGTAGAGCATGATAAAAACACAATCCAGATGGCGGATCACATCATTGATATAGGTCCCAAAGCAGGAGTTGAAGGTGGAGAGATTATTTATCAGGGTGATGTAAAAGGCCTTTTGGAATGTAGGTCATCCATCACCGGTCAGTATCTATCCGGTAAGGTTGAAATGCCCACTAGAAAAACAAATCAAAAGATAGACATAAAAAAAGACATCCCTAAGCTTACAATATGGCATGCAAAAACAAATAATCTAAAGGATGTAACGGTATCATTACCTTTGGGAGCAATGGTTGGCATAGCAGGAGTATCCGGCAGTGGTAAGAGTTCTCTTATTTCAGATACGTTAAGCACACTTCTTAAAGGCTATTTTAATGATAGCTCAGAGCATGCCGAAACAATTCCAGAGGAAAATGAAATAGAAGATGTGCTGTTTACTACACCTGAAAAAATCGGAGAAAAGGTGGAGGGAGCAGAGCATTTATCGGGATATGTTGAAGTATCACAGGTACCTATCGGTAGAAATATCAACTCCAATGTCATATCTTATATTGGCATTTGGAATAAAATACGTAAGCTATTTGCCAAACAGCCTCAAGCTGTTACCCAAAATTTAACTGCTGGGCATTTTTCATTCAATTCAAAAGGTGCCTGCTCTGTCTGCGGAGGAAGTGGTCAGGAAAAGATATGGCTGGGTGGTAACTTCTTTATTCATAATATCTGCAATGAATGTCATGGAAAAAGATATAATGATGAAGCTTTATCTGTTTGCTATAAGGGTAAAAATATCGTTGATCTCTTAGAAATGACGGTTACTGAAGCCTTAGCTTTTTTTGTAGATCATAAAGCAATCCTTTCTACATTGAAGGTCTTAGCAAGAATCGGTATGGGTTATATAAAGCTAGGGCAGCCTACACCAACTCTTAGCGGCGGTGAAGCACAGAGAATCAAACTGGCTAAAGAAATCGGCAGGCAGCGAAAGGGAAATATACTATATGTACTGGATGAACCAACGCTTGGTCTCAGTCTTTATGATACGGCTAAGCTGATTTTGTTACTTTCCGAACTGGTCGCAAAAGGGAATTCTGTAGTAATCATTGAACATGATCCGGAAGTATTGTCAGCCTGTGACTGGATTATTGAGCTGGGTCCTAATGGTGGAGCAGAGGGTGGAAACGTTATTGCAGAGGGTTCAGCAAAAGCACTGAAAAAAAATACCCAATCTTTAACAGGGAGGTACCTACAATGCCAAGAGATTACCGGCTAACAGAGGAATGGAAGACAGTAGAACCATCATCTGTTGGGCTCGATGAAAAAAAGCTGTTAAATCTTGAGGAAGTGCTACAATCCCAATATAAAAATACAAATGGGTTTATTATAATTAGGAAGGGACTGATAGTTTTTGAGAAATATTATAATGGGTACGGTCCTCTTGATACCCATAATGTAGCATCAGTGACCAAAAGCTATACATCGGCCTTAGTTGGTATTGCTATAGATGAAGGATATATTGACAGCGTAGACCAGCAGGTACTGAGTTATTTTCCGGAATATGTTTCCGGTGCTGATGATATAATAAAACGGACAATAACCATCAGAGAACTCCTGACCATGACAGCGCCTTTTGCATGGAAAACAGGAAATAAAAGGAGATTCGAGCCCCTGGATAGACTGCGGAGACAACGGAACTGGGTAGCGTATATCCTTAATCTAATGGGAAGAGACGGATTACGTGGAAGCTTTCAGTACTGTACAGCAGGAGCTCACCTGCTTTCAGCCATTATTACACGTGCAACAGGCATGTCTGCCCGTGAGTTTGCAAACAGGCATTTATTTAGGCCTACTGGCATGAAAGAAATTCCAAATTATGAGATGAAATCATTTACATTAGATGACGTGTTCGGAAAGGATGTGACTGGATGGATTAAAGACCCGCAGGGCAATACGACCGGAGGATGGGGACTCACCATAAGCCCTAGAGATATGGCACGCTTTGGACTACTATACCTTAATGGCGGTACTTGGGATGACAAACAAGTTATTTCAAAAGAATGGATTGAAGAGTCAACTGCTATAAATCCAAATAAATATGGCTATCTCTGGTGGCTCATTGATGAAGAAAACATATCCGGATATACTGCAGCAGGCTCAGGGGGAAATCATATTTTTTGTATTCCCCCAAAAGATCTGGTTGTAGTTATAGCAGCTAAAATCATTCAAAAGCCTCAAGAAAGGTGGCCGCTTCTTGAGAAGTATATTATTCCTGCAATTATTGAATAAACCGATAGCACTATCTTATATAATCTATTATAAAATGTATCACCAAAATATAGTATTTTATTTGCGGTTGGTGATAGCTATGTTTTTTTATGCTCCTAAAGGTTCAAAAGAAAAAAATGGTTGATTATAATATTATCATATGTTATAATTAACATATGATAATATTGTATGAGGTGATGAAAATGTCAATTAACTATGCCATATTAGGCTTGTTGGCCTGGAAAAACTTTACAGGATATGAAATAAAGAAATATATTAAAGAATCTGAATTGATGTATTGGTCAGGAAATAATAATCAAATATACAAGGCGTTGGTTAAATTATTAGATGAAGGTTGTGTATCAAATGTAGTTGAGCATCAGGACGGTTCACCTTCAAAGAAAATTTATTCCATTACTGAAAAAGGAAAAGAATATCTTAAAAAATGGCTTCTTTCTGACAAAAAATTTTTTGAAATGAAAAATAATTTTTTAATACAGTTTGCTTGGATGGATATATTATCATATGAAGAATTGGATAAACAGCTTGAAAAATATGAAGATAATATAAAAACCAATATTATGATGTACGAAGAAAAGCAGAGAAGGGGCATCAGAGAACCGAGAAGAAGTAAAAGAGAAAAAGTTTTGTGGAATCAGATATCAGAAAATATTCTTTCTTCTTATAAGAACCAACTTAAATGGGTGAAAAAAACAAGAAATGAATTGAGGTTGTTAAATAATGAGTAAAGTTATATTTAAATCAGAAAATAAAAAAAGAGAGATAATTAATTATTATAATAGAATATTAGAAAGGTGGCCAGTTAATTACGAAGAGATAACAATGAATACAAAATATGGAGATACACACATACTGTTAAGCGGGAATGAAGATAATCCGCCATTGTTTTTGATACATGGTTCTGCATCTAATTCAGCTATGTGGATAGGAGATATAGAAAATTATGCAAAGCATTTTAGAGTTTATATGATTGATATTCCAGGAGAACCGGGTAAAAGTCAGGAATTAAGGTTTGATATAAATACATCAGAATCGGCAAAGTGGTTAGATAACATAATATCTGAATTAAATATAAAAAAGTTTTGTTTAGGCGGGATTTCCTTCGGAGGATGGATAGCATTGGATTATTCAATAAAGAATCCTGGTAAAGTAGAAAAGTTAGTTTTATTATGCCCTGCAGGAATAGGAAAGCAAAAAATGGAGTATATACCTTATTTAGTGTTTATGTCATTGTTGGGACAATATGGGTCAAAAAAAATTTTAGAAAAAATTTGTTATGGTGAGGAAATTGATAATGAGGCACTTTATTTTAATAACTTAATTTCAAAAGGATTTAATCCTCGAATGAAGAAGTTTCCAATATTTGAAGATAAACAATTAAGAAATTTAAAAATGAAAACATTTTTGCTTTTGGGTAAAAAAGATATAATGTTTGATTCAGAAAATACGTTAAAAAGAGCAATAAATAATATTCCAAATCTAAATTATGAAATGCTTGTAGATAAGGGACATGGATTAATCAACAAAAGCAAGCAGATTATAGATTTTTTGTTGGATGAAGTATATAATGAACAATGCGAAAGTGAGAGAATTATTTAGTAGAGTTATTGTTCTTATGCTCCCATTAAGCTAAAGCTTTGGGACTTGTTTAATATAGTGTAACAAAGATTATTCATTGGAGGACGATTATGAAAATAACTACAGAAAAAGAAAATAATATAAAAATTGCTGTTATAAGCAGTAGAGAGTTACTGATAACTGATGTTCAGTCGGCATTGGACTTTATGGCAACAGTAAGCTTTGAAGCGGGTTGTGACCGTATAATTTTGAATAAATCAGCAATATGTGAGGACTTTTTCAACTTAAGAACAGGACTTGCTGGGGAAATATTACAGAAGTTTATTAATTATCACATGAAAATTGCAATAGTTGGCGATTTTTCTATGTATTCAAGTAAGAATTTGAAAGATTTCATCTATGAGTGTAACAATGGGAAGGATATATTCTTTTTATCAAATGAAAAACAGGCTGTTGAAAAATTGAGAATTAGTTATAGTTAATCAAATCTAAAAAATCGGCAGAAAACTATGAGTTACGCAAGCGCGAAAATAGTAATCAGCAGTTATCAAATGCTGAAAGACTAAAAGCCCGCTCAAACTTTTTTGATAACATTACTGTCAAAACAGATAACGCAGTAGAAACGACTTGTATCGTACTATTTTGGAGAGTATAATATGGTATAGAAACGGAGACAATATCAAGGAAAAAATCAATTTCAAATGAGAATTACAGGAAGTATTTCCGATTGAAAATTCGTCCTGTTGTTCTAAAAAAGGAGGTGGTCATGTGGACACTCAAAAAAAAATACCCAATAGATTATTCAATGAAAAATCTCCCTATCTGCTACAGCACGCCTATAATCCGGTAGACTGGTATCCGTGGGGAGAGGAAGCATTTGAAAAAGCAAGGCTGGAAGATAAACCCATTTTTCTTTCTATAGGCTACTCCACCTGTCATTGGTGTCATGTGATGGAAGAAGAATCTTTTGAAGATCCGGAAGTAGCCCGCTTAATTAATCAATTTTTGCTACCAATAAAGGTAGATCGTGAGGAAAGACCGGATATTGATAATATATATATGAACGCCTGTCAGATCATGACCGGGAGGGGAGGGTGGCCGTTAAGTATTTTCATGACTGCTGATAAAAAACCGTTCTTTACTGCTACCTATATTCCCAAAAAAAGCAGGTATGGGCGGATGGGATTACTGGAGTTAATCCCCCGGATTAACGAGTTATGGCATAAAGACCGAGACAAGTTGAACAGCTCTGCAAACAGAATTGTAGCGGCCTTACAGTCAGATGAGACAGAGCGGGAGAGAGGAGAACTGGAGGAAGAAGTATTAAGTACTGCTTATCAGGAAATGGAAAGCGGCTTTGATGATGAATACGGAGGATTTGGAGGACAGCCTAAATTTCCAATGCCCCATCAATTGGTTTTTCTTCTCCGTTACTGGCAGCGGAGTGGTAAACAAAAGGCACTGGAGATGGCGGAAAAAACCTTGTTAGCGATGCGCGCTGGCGGAATTTATGACCAGCTGGGTTTTGCTTTTCACCGTTATTCGACAGATCGGCAGTGGGTATTACCTCATTTTGAGAAGATGCTCTATGACCAGGCTTTGCTGATATATGCCTATACTGAGGGTTATCAAGCGAGCGGAAAAGAGATTTTTTCCAGAACAGTCCAAGAGATTGTTGCTTATATTGAACGGGAAATGACCTCCCCTCAAGGTGGATTTTATTCGGCTGAGGATGCTGACAGTGAGGGAATTGAAGGGAAGTTTTATCTTTGGGATTTTAAAGAAGTAAAAGAGTTAATTGCCGGAGAAGAAAAAGCAAATGATTTTATTCGTTTCTTTAATTTAAAAGAAAAAGGGAATTATTTGGAGGAAGCCAACGGGGAGTTAACCGGCAAAAACATTCTTCATATCAATGAACAGTTAGTATTAACTCAACTATTAAAGTATGAAAAAATAAGGGAAAGGCTCTTTAAAGAAAGGGAAAAAAGGGTTCACCCCGCCAAAGATGATAAGATCCTGACTGATTGGAATGGATTAATGATTGCCGCTCTGGCCAGGGCATACTCTGTTTTTAAGCAAGATAAATTCCTGGATTTAGCCCGGCAGGGGGCGAATTTTATTATTAGTTTTTTATATGGTCGACAAGGGTTATTGCATCGATATCGGGATGGAGATGCTGCGATTAAAGCTAATCTTGATGATTATGCCTTTTTAATCTGGGGATTTATTGAGTTATACCAGGCAAATTATCAAACAGAAGATCTAGAGTGGGCGCTCAAATTAAATCAAGAGATGATTGAGCTTTTTTGGGATGAGCGCAAGGGAGGATTTTTCTTTGCCGCCGGAAATGAGGAAGAATTAATTATTAGGCAAAAAGAAATTTATGATGGAGCCATCCCGTCCGGAAATTCGGTGGCGTTTTGGAATTTAGTCCGGATTGCCCATTTAACCGGTCAACACAAGTACCAGGAAATGGCTTTAGAAATTAGTCGGGTTTTTTCGCAAAGAATTAAGTCTTCCCCCAGCATTTTTAGTCAGTTTTTGCTGGGTTTAACTGCCCTGCTCGATCCCTTCTATGATTTTGTAATTGTCGGAGAGAAAGATGAACAGGAGACCGACCATTTTCTGGCCGAAATTAAAAAACACCAGTTAAGAAATAAAGTGATTCTGCTTAAACAACAAGGAGATCAAAAGATTGCCAGTCTAGCTAAGTTTACTACGGAATACAAAAAGATCGATAATAAAACTACCGTTTATATTTGTAAAGATTATAGCTGTCAGTTGCCGGTAACAACAGTAGATAGAATGAACGAAGCATTAAAAAGTGAATAAGCCTTAGTCCAGGAAACAATTTTCTTTTTTGGCGCATATACTATATAAATAAGTTGCTATACTTTAATTTTGGCCACGGGGAGATTGATATGTCCTGGACTGATCTTCAATCAATTTTTTTGGCATATGGTTCTAAATTTATCCTATCCATTGTTGTTTTGATTGGGGCTGGATTCCTTATTTCTTTTATGATCAAATCATTTGAACGGGTTTTGCAAAGAATAAAGATAGATTCAACAATTACCTCTTTATTAAGTGATATGCTAAGGTTTATTCTTTGGATTCTTACGATAGCATTGGTTTTAAATATGTTGGGTTTTAAAGAAATATCACTGGCTCTTGGGGGATCGATTGCCGTAGTTGCCCTCGGTTTATCAAAATCAATTTCGAGTGTTGCCAGTGACCTGATCTCCGGAATTTTTTTGCTGGCCGATGAAGACTTTAAAGTAGGCAATCTGGTTGAGACAAGTGGCGTCAAGGGTATAGTTGAAAGCCTGGATATACGAAAAACTAAAATTCGTGATGAAGTAGGTAATTTGCATATTATTCCGAACAAAAAAATTGACGGAAGTAATCTGATCATAGTTGACTTTAATAACCGTAAAAGCCCCTGACAAAAGGGGCTTTTTCAATATTAAAAACTTATTAGTAGAGCACCTTCATCAGCATAAGTTGCAATGGTAGGTCCCATCTGGGTTATAATGATATCTTTAAAATTATAGAGTTTTTCAACTTCTTGTTTAAAAGATTGTGCTTTTTCCAGACAATTATAATGGGCAATTCCTAATATCTTTTCTTCCAATTTATTACTATTTTTTTCAATAATTTTACACAATCTCTGAAAAGCCTTTTTGGAACCCCTTACTTTTTCAAAAAGTTCGATCTTACCATCTAAAGTTTTTCCCATGATCAGTTTAATATTAAGGGCTGATACTATTTTACCCACAATTTTATTTAAGCGGCCGCTATTAATCAGATTGCCCATATTTTCTAGAATAAAAAAGGTTTTTATCTCTTTAATATATTCTTCTAAGGAGGAAATGATCTGGTCATATTTGTGATTGTTTTCGATTAGCTCCCGGAGTTTGATGATCGCTAAACCCTGTCCGATTGAAGCATTAAGGGAATCGAAGACATGGATTGCCTTTTCGGTAAACTGTTTTGCATAAAGATTTTTGGCCAGGACGGCATTATTATAACTACTGCTTAAAGCCGAGGACACGGTAAAGACAAAGATATTATCTCCCTGGTGGAAGGTATTGATAAAATCTCCGGGGGAAGGACTGGCTGAACCGGGGTGGTGGATTGAGTTTTTTAATTTATGATAAAACTCTTTTTTACTTATGTCTACTCCGTCTTTAAAATTAATTCCGTCAAAGATCAGTGTCATCGGTACTATTTCTATTTTTTTTAGTAATTTCTGTGGTAAATCACAGCAACTATCGGTAATAATTTTAAAATTAATGATGATCCCCTCCGTATGCTCGATATGTTTGAGTTTTTTTATAACCTTGTATTTAATTATAACATAATTAAGTCCCGGATTAAAAGTAAAAGAGATTGATAGAGGAAATAAGTTTTTTATACCGAATAGTTAATTAGAAAGGTGGTAGAGATGAAGATACTATTTGTTTTTATTGACGGACTGGGGATTGGTGCAAAAAATGTTCTCTATAATCCTTTAACCGTGGCCAATACACCTGTTTTGGATAATTTGCTGACCGGGAAAACAGGCACAGTGGTGGCGGCTGATGCCTGTCTGGGTATTAAAGGTATACCGCAAAGTGCAACCGGACAGACTGCCTTATTTACCGGTATTAATGCCGCCAGAATGATGGGTAGGCATATTAGCGGTTTCCCCGGACCTACTTTACGAAAACTACTTGCTGAAAAGAGTATACTGCTACGACTGAAAAAACTAGGTCGGAAAGTTGCTTTTGCTAATGCCTATACGGAGGATTATGTCGAAAAAGTACGAGCCGGTAAAGCAAAGGGTTCGGTTACTACAGTATCCTTGCTAACTGCTAAAATTCCTTTTCGTTTTATATCGCAAATTAAGGAAGGAAAAGCGGTTTATCAGGATTTTAGCAATACATTATTAAGGGAAAAAGGTTATTCAGTTCCTATTTTTGCACCTGAGCAAGCAGCCAAAAACCTTACTACTTTAGCCAAAGAGCATGACTTTACCCTTTATGAATACTTTCAAACTGACCGGGCGGGACATCAGCAGGATTTATCAAAAGCAGTTAACTTACTTCAAGAATTAGATCGCTTTATTGGCAGTATCGTGAAGTATTTGGATCTATCCCATACCTTGTTGATTATAAGTAGCGACCACGGGAATATCGAAGACCTTTCGATCAAAACCCATACCAAAAATCCGGTTCCAGTAATTTTATTAGGTAAGGCCGGGCAATTGATTAAAAATAAGATCAGGGAAATTACCGATATTATCCCGGCCATATTGTCCCTATATAAAAACGAATTAAAGGAGGGTATTTGATGAAGATCAAGAAGGGTATTGGTTTAGTCTTAATGATCCTATTATTTTTTGGCGTTTTCTTGACCAGTAGCGGTGCTCAGGTTAAGGCTGAAGATTTTTATTTGCATTCCGGGACGTGGACAGATATCTTCAGTAAAAAAGAGACAGTAGATTATCCGTTGCTATTTTTGCATGGATTAGCCGGCAATCCTGCTTCCTGGGAAAAAACTATTAAAACAATTTCGGGAAATGAATACTATGAAATGAGGTATTTTGATCATAAACGGATCTTTCACAACTATCATGGGGAACCACCTGAAAGGTGGTTCTGGAATTTATCCTATTATACTTTAAATACAGTTAATGAAGCTATTTCCGGAGATCTGACTACTTATACCGACAGACTAACCGAAATGATTAAATTGGTTAAGAAGTTCAGCGGTAAAGACAGGGTAATAATAATTGCCCATAGTATGGGAGGTCTGGTTGCCCGGAAATATATGACCAGGGATCAGCAGTCCTGGGATTCAGTTTATCGGTTGCTAAGTATAGCCACACCCCATAATGGGATTGATTTGCCAATCGGCATAATCAATCAGTTGGAAGATTTAAAAACTGATAGTTATTTTTTGAAGGAACTTAATGAAGACTGGGCACGAATGGCCAGCCTAAATCCAACTAAAAAATGGGGAGTTGTGGGTGGTATTGACTCTGATTCTTTTCTAAATAAACAATTAAGCGACAGCAAGAAGACTGACTCAGGAGGACCTGGTTATATTACAATATCTTCGGCGATTCCGTATGAATGGGAAGAGGCAATTGCCCAGCTCGATCAAGCAACTTATGATACCGAGCATTTTGGATTTAGGATGGCGGTAGAGAGTTCACATACTGGGATTGTTTTCCATGCCGGAACTCTAGAAGGAATTCACTGGGCGGTAACAGCTGATTTTCAATAACCGACATCATATAAGCAATAGTTAGGCACAGAAAGGGGAATATTGATGGATGAGCAGAGCAAATTACATTCAATCCTAAATAAGATCGATGGTCGGAGCTATAAAGCCTATAAGGAACTACAGGACAACTGGTATGATTTTGGGGAATTCCAGCTGGGAATACCCTATGTCCAGGGTGACCCTTTTGCCAATCCGTCCAGTATTTTTTTAAGGGTTAGTCAGGAGCGAGGGGGTTTCCCCCGCTGGCTTGTCAATAATAAAAATTATCGCTGGGCGGTGGAAGATTACCTGACTCGAATAGTTGATAATTCTATTCAAAAACATGTTAAAGGGAACAGGGGTTCCGGTAAAAGTGGACGTATCAATATTGCCCGGTATGGTCAGGAAGTAATTGAACGCACCTCGGTCGAATTTGGAGATAAATTGATTGAAGCAAGATTAACGGTAGGATTACCGGCCCAAGGACGGCGAGTTCTGGGTGTTCAGGCCCGGGAGATTTTTTTTGCTGAGCTACCGGCAATTGTTGCGGATAGTCTTTTTTATCAGTCTCTTAAGGCAAAAGAACTGGAAAGACATCTTCAGGTGGTCGAGGATCAATGTTTTTTGCGAAAACAGCTTAAGCAACAAGGACTGGTGGCTTTTGTGGCTAATGGATCTATTTTACCCCGCCGGAGTGGTATTGATGACCGGCCTCTCCAGGGAAGGGAGGTTATAGAGTTTGTTTCTCCGACAGAATATGAAATGGAATTTGAGCTGCCTTTTGCTGGTCAGACAAAAGGGATGGCAATAAAGGAAGGGATTACCCTGATTGTTGGCGGTGGATATCACGGTAAATCCACTTTACTTAAGGCTATCGAACGGGGTATTTACAACCATATCCCCGGTGACGGCAGGGAATACGTCGTAACCCGGGAAGATGCTTTTAAAATTAGGGCAGAGGACGGGAGGAGGATTGCCAAGGTAGATATCAGTCCGTTTATCAATAACCTGCCCCAGCGCGGAACAACTAGCAATTTTTGTACAGAGAATGCCAGTGGCAGCACCTCACAGGCAGCAAATATTATTGAAGCATTGGAGCTGGGAGCTGGCCTGCTTTTAATTGATGAGGATACCTGTGCCACTAATTTTATGATTAGAGATGCCCGGATGCAATTATTGGTTACAAATAATAAGGAGCCGATAACTCCGTTTATTGATAAGGTGCGCCCCCTTTATTTAGATCATGGTATATCGACTGTTATTGTTGTAGGGGGTGCCGGGGATTATTTTGATGTAGCAGATCATGTAATAATGATGGATGAGTATTTACCACGGGCAGTAACCGATAGAGCCAGGGATATTGCCCGCAAGTTACCCAGCCAGCGAGAAGTAGAATCATGCCGACAATTCGGGAAAATTTGTAGTCGTTATCCGGAAGCAGGCAGTCTTAATCCGCAAAAAGGACGGAAAACAAAGGTCCGGGCCAGAGATCGGTCGGTTATTCAGTTTGGTCAGGAGGAGATTGAACTGAGTTTTTTGGAGCAACTGCTTAACCGGGAGCAGACTAAATCAATTGGAGATATTATTTTTTATGGTCTTCGCCAAGGGATTATTAGTGAAAAAAGGAGCATAAAAGAAAGTCTGGATATAATCTTTACTGAGATCGATCAGCGGGGTCTTAAGATTATATCCCCCTTTTCAAGGACAGAGGGGGATTACGTCAGACCGCGCCTGCTGGAAACAGGTGCTGCCTTAAACCGGTTAAGAAGTTTACGGATTAAGGATATATCATGGAATTAATCCGGAGAAATTATTTAGTTAAAAAGAGGGGGGAAAGACTTGTTTAAAGAATTGGTGGTAAAGAATAGGAGTTATCGGCGGTTCAAAGAAAACTATTTTATCGATAAGGAAGTATTGAAGGAATTATTGGATTATGCCCGTCTTGCCAATTCGGCATCGAATAGACAGCCGCTGAAATACATGTTGTCTAATCAAGAGAAAGAAAATGACAAGGTATTTGCATCCCTTAGTTGGGCCGGATATCTTGAAGATTGGCCAGGGCCTGAGCCGGGAGAACGACCGTCGGCCTATATTATAATGCTGGGTGATACTACTATTACCAATAAGTTTTACGCTGATCCGGGGATTGCCTGTGCTTATATTATGTTGGGGGCAGTAGAAAAGGGATTAGGTGGATGTATCTTTGCAGCGATTAACCATAAAAAATTAAGAAAGCAACTGGCCGTCCCGGAGCAATATGAAATTCTTTATGTTCTTGCTTTGGGCAAACCGGTAGAAGCAGTTAAATTGGAGAGTGTGGGAGAAGAAGGTGATATTAAATACTGGCGGGACCAGGACCAGGTCCATCATGTTCCTAAAAGAGGGCTTGTCGAGATAATTCTGAATGATTAAGCTTTGCTTTACTTCAAAATAACCAGAAGGTCAACCTGATCAGGTTGACCTTTTATTTTAATAACCTTAAGCAAGGTTTATTTTTGAAAATAACCTTTGACCTGCTCCATCAAGGCGGAAATTTGAAGATTTTGTGGACAAATTCCTTCACAGACAGCACAGCTGATACAGGAAGTGGCCTGGGCTTGTTTCGGTATACTATGATATTCTTTCTGCTTTTCCATAAACTTATCAAAGATGTTTGCTTCATTGTATAAGCTGAAGATATAAGGAATGGCGACACCGGTGGGGCAGGGCAAACAGTAACTACAACCACTACAACTAAGGGGAGATAGTTCTTGATATTTTTCCCTGACCAGTTCGATTACTTTCACTTCATGCTTACTTAAAGTATTGATTCCTGAATTACTGGCACTGATAACATTTTCTTTTACCTGCTTAAGTGTGCTCATTCCGCTAAGCACCAGTGCAACTTCTTCTTGATTCCATAGCCATTGTAAAGCCCAATCAGCCGGGGTTCTGTTAACACCGGAATTATCCCATATTTCTTGAATTGCCGGTGGTTGTTGGCCAGCCAGTGTTCCCCCCAGCAGAGGTTCCATAATGATCACAGCAATTCCTTGAGCAGCAGCATATTTTAGACCTTCCTGACCGGCTTGAGTTTCGATATCAAGGTAGTTATATTGGATCTGACAAAAGTCCCAATTATAAGCATCAATAATTTCTTTAAACAGGCTTAAATTATCATGGAAGGAAAAACCGATATATTTAATTTTTCCCTCGGCTATTTTACTGGTTATCCAATCAAAAATGTTAAGCTGATTCAGTATTTCCCACCTTTTTTTGTTTAAAGTATGTAACAAGTAAAAGTCGATATAATTAGTTGCCAGTTTTTCTAGTTGCTGATCCAGGTACTTATCTAAATCTCCTTGTTCTTTAATTAACCAAGAAGGGAGTTTGGTTGCCAGTTTAACTCTTGCTCGATACCCATCTTTCAAAGCTTTTCCGACCAGGATCTCACTATTTTCCTGATGATAAGACCAGGCAGTATCCAGATAATTAACCCCGTGATCAATTGCATATCTGATCATTTCAATGGCTTTTTCTTGATCGATCTTACCATCATCATGGTTAATTGTGGGCAGCCGCATCGCTCCAAATCCAAGAGCAGAGGTTCGGAAGTCAAGTTTGCCAAAATTACGATATTTCATAAAATACCTCCTGATTTATAAATTTACTAATAGATTTTCTGATCTAAATTGATAAGGGAGGATAAAATATACTTTGCAATGTTTGGGCTAAATTTAATTCAATCATACCATAATATCTAGTAGATTTAAAGATAATGCATAAAGAAAGCGCGCTAATTTTTCGCGCTTTATCCTTAATTTCCACAATATCTTCGCAAAATAAATATTTTGCGAAGATATTGTGGAATTGTCAGGGGTGCTTGAGTCGGGTTAAAAATTAAAACTTAAAGCAATTATGATGTTTTTATAAATCTTCATAAAAAAAATTACCCCTACGGGGTTACTTGTTCAGTTTAAGTTAACTTTTTAAAGTTTTAATATATTTTGTCTTGATTTTGTCTTGCCTAAAATAAGATTATATAGCCGGGATTATAATTTTTTGTCCGGGGTGTAAAACGGGATCATCAATTTGATTAATTTTCTTAATCTGACTAATAATCTTTCGTATATCTTCATTTTCTTTATTAAAGCTGGAAGCAATACTCCAGAGCGTATCTCCCTTTTCCACCGTGATTTCACTATATACAAAGGGGGGCTGGCTCTTTAGTTGATATGCTGTAAAAAAAAGACTTGCGATTAACATGATTAAAATAAGGATAAATTTCAAGGAATTGAAAGTTTTTAATCCTTTTTCCTTTCCCTTATTTTCTCTCCAGTGGTAACTATTTTTAAAAGTCTGATCATACATTGGTATCCCTCCCTGCGACTCATTATGGAACAAACGTTTAATACAGGTGTTCTTATTAATTATATTATACAAGAACAATTGTTTGCTTGTCAAGGATTTTTTAACTTTTTTTGAACGATTGTTTGCCTTTGCCGAGTAGTTATGTTATAATTTATATGTACAGGCTAGTTAAATATTCCTATTTTTTGGAGGTAATTATATGGAGGAATTGACAAAAAGGCAGCAAGCAATTCTATACTATATTCAGGAGGAGATTCAGGAAAAAGGTTATCCCCCTTCTGTCCGTGAAATTGGGGAAGCTGTAGGTCTAAAATCACCAGCGTCTGTCCATAGCCACCTAAAAACACTGGAAAAGTATAATTATATCAGACGAGATCCGTCCAAACCAAGGGCAATAGAAGTTCTGTTTGATCGTGTTTCCATAAAAAAAGAGATGATCCATATCCCGGTGGTCGGCAAAATTACAGCCGGGGAACCGATTCTTGCTGAAGAAAACATTGATGATTACTTCCCGATTCCTTTAGAGTATATCAGCAGTTCACAAAAAGATCTGTTTATTTTAGAGGTAAAGGGAGAGAGCATGTATGAGGCTGGAATATATGACGGAGACTATGTGATAGCCCAAAAACAAAGTTATGCTAATAATAAAGATATAGTTATCGCCCTTACTGAAGACGGGGCGACAGTAAAGCGGTTTTTTAAAGAAAAAGACTATTTTCGATTACAGCCGGAAAATTCAGCGATGGAACCGATTATTGTTAATGATATTTATATACTGGGAAAAGTAATCGGCCTTTATCGCCGGTTTGTCAGCTAGGTTTTTAAACCTGGTCGTTTAGAAGGAGCTCTTCTATTCGCTCAATTGATTTTTTAATAAGTTGGAAATCATGCCAGGCAGCCTTTTTCATAGCGGGGTTTCGTAGTAAGTACGAGGGATGAAAGGTCGGCAGTAGGAAGTACTTACCCCGCTGGGTCCATTTACCTCTCATTTTAGTAATAGATGCATTTTCATCAAGAAGATGCTTTAAGGCGATTGACCCCAAAGGGACGATAACTTTGGGGTTTATTATTTTTATTTCAGCTAATAAAATAGGTGTACATTTTTCTATTTCAGAGCTAAGAGGGTTGCGATTGTGGGGCGGACGGCACTTCACCATATTTGTGATATAAATATCTTCTCGATTAATTTTAGTAGCTGCTAGAATTCGATTTAAGAGTTGTCCTGCTTTTCCAACAAAGGGTTCACCTAACCGGTCTTCATCAGCACCCGGCCCTTCGCCAATAAACATTATTTTTTTATTAAGATTACCCTTACCCATGACAACCTGTTTGGCACCACTTCTAAGGGGGCATTGATTACACTTAAGAGCCTCATCTTTTAGCTTTTGATAGTCAGTATCAGGATATTTAGTTCCACAATCTGTTTGAATATTTCCGCTCTGATCAAAAAGCATCTGTCACCTCTCCCTATTGAGTTTTAACTCTTATCAAAATATATTTTTTAAAGATCAATTAGTTTCATTGTCCTTTCTTTAAAAATAGCTACTTTTTTCAACCCCAAATTACCGGCTAAACAAGCTGCTTCTTTTATTCCCGCACCTGTTTGTTCCGGAGAGTGGGCATCAGAACCAAAAGTTATCGGGATATCATATTCAATTGCTTTTTTTAAAATCGGTAAAGACGGATACATTTCTGCAACCGGTTTGTTTAGTCCGTTTGTATTGACTTCAATCGCCATCCCCTGTTTTTTTATTTCAGTTAAAACCGGTTCAATCAGAACAAGAATATCAATTTTTGAAGGGCGGTAGCCAAATACTTTAATCAAATCAATATGACCTATTATATCAAATAAGCCGGAACAGGCAGCCTGTTGCACTAACTGAAAGTATTCAGTGTAAAGATTATCAATATCTTTATCTTTATAATGGTCAATATAATCAGGGTGATCAAAAGCCCATTCTTTGATGTGATGAACGGAACCGATCGCATAATCCAGTGAATATTGTTCAATAACCTGCCGGATCTCTTCTTCTTTACCTGGGTAAAAATCGAATTCTAGACCAATAGAAATGTTAAAGGGTATTGTATTAATAATTTGTTTTAATTTATTTATGTTTAAATCAATTAGTAAATAGTCATGATCAGAAAACCCCAGATATTTGATCTCTCTTTCGTCGGCTTTTCTAATAAATTTGCTTAAATACTCTTTTGAATAGACTGTGTATAAATCTATTTCTCCATGACTATAGGGATGGGTATGATAATCTACCAGGTTCATCCCGGTCACTCCTTTATTTTTTTAATAGATACCCTAATTACCGATCGGTAACCGGATTATTTAATAAATAATTATCGGATTGATTTTAATTTCGGTGGGAATTTACTGTAGTAATATACCAGGATCAGCTTGGTGCTATTGGGCTGATCGGTAGCGTGTTGGGAGAGAAAGGAATCTCTTGTCTGGAGATTTAATCCCTTTTACTTGGAGCTTTTATTCAGGATTTTACTAAGCAGGTTCCCGGAACGGCTAAACTCCAATAAGGCTTTAATATAATTTCCCTCTTTATAACTGAGCATTCCTAGTACAAAGTGGGAGTACTTGTTGTCCTTAATTTTTAATGCCTTAGTTAGGGTGTCGCGAGCCTGTTCATATTTTTCTTGTTCAAGATAGGTTGCGGCCATATAATTCATGATCCAGATGTTTTTCGGTTCTAACAACAGAATTTCCTGGAAATAGTTAATGGCTTGGTCATATTCCTTATTGATGGAAGAACTAAAGGCAGCATAGTTTAATAATCGCAAATTATCAGGTTCCTGCTCTAACCTGTTTAGGGTCGGAGCAAGGGCATCATTAAATTCCTGCTGATCAATTTTATCACTGATCTGCTGGAAAAAATCGTAGGCTTCTTCGATCTTGCCCAGGTTAACCAGAGCAATAGCCAGACGAAAATTGGCCAGGATATCATCAGGATCGTGAGCTAATATTTTCTGGCTTATTGCTTTTTCTTCTGACCAATTTAGAGAGGTGCTGGCAAGAAGCTGATCTGTTTTGCCTAAAGAAGCTAATAACAGGATAATTAGTATAATTAAAAAAAGTCCGGCTCTAATAATCCCACCTCCAGCAAATTTAACTAAAAACAATATCACTTTCTTTGAGACGTTGTAATGCTTCAATGATTCTATTTTCCGGTACAGTTAACGCAATCCGGACATAACCTTCTCCTTCTTTTCCATAGCCGTTCCCCGGAGTAAAGAAAATTCCCGTTTGTTGAAAAACTTGTTTTGAGAAATCAGCTGAGGTAAATCCTTCTGGAACTTGAGCCCAGAGATAAAAAGAAGCCTTATTTTTCTTGATCGTCCAGCCTAACTGCTGTAACCCTTCAACCAACAAATCACGTCTGCGGGTATATAAGCTCCTTACTTGTTGAATATTGTTAGTAGAATTAGTCAAAGCCTCTATTCCGGCATATTGTACCGCCTCAAATATACCTGAATCTATATTGGTTTTAATTCTACCTAAGGATTCAATTACATCTTCATTTCCTACGGCCCAACCAATTCTCCAACCAGTCATGTTAAATGGTTTAGAGAGGGAATTAAATTCAATACCAACCTCCTTGGCACCAGGATATTGCATAAAACTAGGTGGATCATAACCATCAAGACCAATTTCACTATAAGCAGAATCATGAGCAATTATAATTTGATATTGTCGTGCAAAATCTATTAATTCTTTGTAAAACTCATCACCAGCAACTGCGCCGGTAGGATTATTGGGATAATTAACAAAGAATAATTTAGCTTCTCGGGCTATAGCGGGATCAATTTTATCCAGGTTCGGTAGAAAATTATTATCGGCCAGGAGGGGTACTGTCACTGCTTCTCCCCCGGCTAACAGGATTGAAGTTTTATAAACCGGATAACCCGGATCAGGTATGAGTGCTTTATCACCAGGGTTAATATAGCAAAAGGGAAGGTGAGCTATTCCCTCTTTAGAACCGATTAACGAGACAACCTCTTGGTCAGGATTAAGCTCTACTTGATATTTTTTTCGATACCAATCTGCTATGGCTTTACGATACTCAAATAAACCTTGGTAAGATGGGTAACTATGGGTTGATGGTCTCTGAACAGCCTCAATCATTTTATTGACTATGTTTTGATGGGTCGGTTGATCAGGATCGCCGATCCCAAAACTAATTACATCTACCCCTTTTTCTTTGGCTTTACTAATCATCTTATCAATTTCTGCAAATAAATATGGTGGTAAATTTTTAATTCGGTCTGCATTTTCCAATCTAATCACTCCTCTACTTCAAATTCTCCATAAAATACTGTTTCAGCTGGTCCGATCATAAATACATCTTCTTGATACCACTCAATGATCAGGTCACCACCGGGCAGGTGGACCAACACTTCATTATCCAATAAATTATTGCATATACCCGCAACAACCGAAGCAGCTGCTCCCGTTCCACAAGCCAGCGTTATCCCCGAACCCCTTTCCCAGACCTTCATGATAATTTCTTTTTTATTAATAATTTGAATGAATTCAACATTGGTTTTAGCCGGGAATAAGGGATGATTCTCAATTGCTCTACCCCATTTTTCCAGGGGATATTGTTCAACATTATCAGTAAAAACAATTGCGTGTGGATTCCCCATTGATACACAGCTGATGGCAAAAGTTTCATCTTCTACTGTTAGAGGATACTCCTGTACATAATCTATTTTTTCTTCTGTTTCAAAAGGTATTTGGTTAGGTTTAAAGCGGGGTTGGCCCATATTCACTCTAATTTGATTGTGCCGAGCCTCTGTTCTTATTTTTTCAGGTGTAATAATTCCGGCCAGGGTTTCAATTTTTAACTTATTTTTTTTAGTTAAACCTTCGTTCTGTAGAAAACGGGCAAAACAACGAATCCCGTTGCCGCACATTTCAGCTTCACTTCCGTCGGAGTTAAAGATCTTCATTTGAAAATCGTTTTTTCGATCTTCAGGTGGTAGCGCAATGATTAAACCATCTCCTCCAATTCCAAAATGGCGGTCACAAATCTTTTTTGATAAATTGCTTAAGTTATTTAAATTGTAGATAAAACCATTGATTAAAATAAAGTCATT
Source organism: Halanaerobiales bacterium (assembly GCA_022360715.1). GTDB lineage: Bacteria > Bacillota > Halanaerobiia > Halanaerobiales > DTU029 > JAKSCG01. The sequence continues at coordinate 52,221 of JAKSCG010000010.1, read as the reverse complement.
GCCGATACCATGCATCTTTGTAAAACTAACCCTCATATTTTAAGCCTCTTTTGTGCTATTAAATATATCATCAATATTTTTATGTGGTATTATTGTAGAGATGGCATGTTTGTAAACCATTTGATTCTTTCCTTCAGTAAAAAGGACAATGGTGAAATTATCAAATCCTGCAACTAAACCATTGAGTTGATAACCATTAACCAGGAAGATTGTAACCGGCATTTTCTTTTTCCTGACTGTATTCAATAAATTATCTTGTAGATTAATCTGTTGTCTCATAATGATACCCTCCTTTAAACTATTATATTCTACTTCTACAGCTTGTTGAAAAATCCTGCTTGAAATATGTACTTTTTGTTAATAGTTAATTTTAGTTACTTTTTTCCAGAGCAGATTTGACAATACCCTTTGTTAAGACTTTTTTCCATAATAATCAAAGGTGATTCGGCTAATCCATTTTTTACCCCCTTTTTATATCCTTTATTATAACCATAATTGTAGCCAATAAAAAGACCAATTAAGACTCCCAGAATAATTGAAATTAGCATAAGTGCTCATCTCGATTTTTTATTTTTAAGATCTCGAAAGACAAATAAAGGAGTATGATTGCAGTGATAAAATAAATAAATTTTACCGGATAGAAAATAATGGCAACTATGGTTAGTGCCAACATAATAAGCACTGAATTAAAAAAACCCAATTTTTTAAACAGATTTGCTTGGAAATATTGACTGTCTTTTTTAAAATCAATCAAGTCATCAATAAATTGTAATAGCAGGATAAGCAATAGGGCTGATAGAGAATTTTTGAGATCAGTAAGATACGTACTGAACATAAAAACAATTAATCCTTCTTGCCAGGCAAGTAAACCGCTAGGTAATCTTAAATGATAATCATGAGCCATTCCGAGCAGATAACTTGCCGCAAAAAAACTAATCCCTTCGGCAAGATTTAAATATAAGCCAAAACTGAATATAACTAACGAATAGGGTAAGATGCTTTTCCCCAGCATATGGTATAAATTATATTGACCATTTGCTTTATCTTTTTCCTGATCAAGAAAATCATCCATCAGTTTAATTGCTAAACCAACCAAAAGTAATCCCAAAAGACGTTTAAGCATAGTTTAACACCAGTTTTTTTACTTCCTGAAAGCCCTGCTGATAAAGGGCGGATATCGGGATAATATGGTGTTTGGCAAAATATTTTTGAAATACTTTGAGATTTGTCCGGGCTTTTTTTAAATCAATTTTATTGGCCAGAATTACATAATCTTTTTCCAGTGAGGCATATTCCATAATCATTTGATCGATCGGATCGAGGATCTTATTTGCTTCTTTGCTGCGGCGATTATTACTTAGCTTAAGAGTAGCGAGATCGATGATATGAAAGATTAAATTACTATTTCTGATCAGGCGGAGGGTTTTAGCCATGGCCAGACGGATTTCCGAATCGGGGTGGATCCCGTCACTGAGGCCACAGCTATCAATTATTTCTAGTTGTTTGATTACTTTGCCGGCGGGGACTTCCAGTTTGATCGATTGTACCTGTCGGGTATAGTTACTGTCGGCCGAGATCAATTCAGTACGGGCCTCCCCCGGGGAGTAACTGCGAACAGATGTGTAACCGGCTAATTGTCGGAGGTGGAATTTTAATTCCTTAAGTCCCATATATTCGGCAAAATTGATCACAAAGCAGGTTTTACCTACATTGGTCATCCCTGTTACCAGACAATCATTCATATGAAATAACCTCCCGGGCCAGGTCTTCTTTTGTAATTGTTAATAGATTTTTATGATTATAAGCTTTACTGTTTACCAATCGCCAGGCCTGATGTCTGATTGAACGCTCAACCAGATTGCGTACTGTTCGGGCATTTCCGTTATTACTGCCCTCCGTATTCAGGAGATAAGTCAATACCCGATATATATAATGTTTACTCTCTTTATCTAGTAGATATTCCCGATCCTGATACATCATTTCTGCTATTTCAACTAACTGATCAATCGAATAATTAGGAAAATCTAATTTAATCGCAAATCGTGAGCGTAAACCGGGATTACTTTCCAGGAAGTAATCCATTTCGTCTCGATAGCCGGCCAGGATGATTACCAGTTCATCCTTATGATCTTCCATCGCTTTTACCATAGTATCAATGGCTTCTTTACCAAAATCCTTTTCACCTCCTCGGGCCAAGGAATAGGCCTCATCAACAAAAAGGACTCCACCCATTGCCCGGTGGATAATTTTACGGGTTTTTTGGGCGGTATGACCGATATATTCCCCCACCAGGTCGGCCCTTTCAACCTCTGTTAATTCACCGTTTTTTAAAAAACCCAGTTCTTTAAATATCTTGCCAGTAATTCGGGCCATTGTTGTTTTGCCGGTTCCGGGGTTACCCTTAAAGATCATATGCATTACTACCGGCTGTGTTTTCAGATTATAATCCCTTCTAATTTTTTGGATCTGTAAAAAGGCAATAAATTCCTTGATCAAAGACTTGACTTCCTGTAGGCCGACTAATCGATCCATTTCAATTAGTAATTCCTCCAGTATGTTTTGCTCCGTAGCATCTTTCCCTTTGCTTGGATTACCAATAGATGGGGCTGCTGCTTTGGACTTGCTATCTGCTTGCTCAAGTCCCATTAAGAGGTTAAAGGCTTCGGTAATTCTTATTTCTCCTCGTTTAAAACGTTCTATAATATCCAGCTCATTTTTTTGCTGATTCTGGTGTTTTTTAATCATAAAAAAATCACCCCTGCTTCAGGTTAAAACTACATCTATATAATATGAGCAACTAGGGTAAGATGTGAAAAATCCGGAGGTTTAACTCCGGATTAGTTTATATTTATTGATAAGCTTGATTGTTTTATCGAGGAGGCAAGGCATTGAAAGCTGTGAGAGATTAAACCAGTGGATATCATTTTGTTGTTTAAACCAGGTTAATTGTCGTTTAGCATAATGACGGGTATCTCTCTTCAGGATGCGGATTGCTTCATTTAGGTCATATTCACCGTTAAAATAAGCAATAATCTCTTTATATCCCAGACCCTGCAGGGCGGTTGAACTTATGCTATAGCCTGCGTTAAGGAGTTTTTTCACTTCACTCAACAACCCATGTTCAATCATCAGATCAACTCGCTGGTTAATTCTTTGGTAGAGCTCCTCCCGCTCTCTGGTCAATCCTATTTTTAAGGCCTGGTAACGAGCCGGTACTTTTTGCTGTAATTTTTTGAGAACACTAAGCTTATTGCCGGTTAGTTGATAAACTTCAATTCCTCGAATAATCCTTCTCTGATCATTGGGATGGAGTTGTTGAGCCAATTCCGGATCGACCTCACGTAGTTTTTGATGAAGATAAACATTGCCATACTTTATTGCTTCCTGCTGTAAAATATCCCTGAGCTGCTCATCCTTTTTCATTTCCGGAAAAAGGAATCCCTCTAAAACGGCCTTAATATAGAGACCGGTGCCACCGACCAGTAAGGGAACTTTATTTTGCGAAATAATTTTCGGTATGATTAGATCTACTCTTTCCTGAAATTCAGCGACTGAAAACTCTGTAGCCGGATCAATAATATCGATCAAGTGGTGTTTAACTTGTTGCCGTTCCTGCACAGTTACTTTGCCAGTACCGATATCCATTCCTTGATAAATTTGCATGGAATCAGCCGAAATAATTTCACCGTTCAGAAGTCCGGCTATTTCAAGCGAAAATTGGGTCTTACCTACTGCTGTAGGGCCCAGTATTACCAATAGTGGGTATTTTTGCTGCAAAAAAACTCACTCCTTATCTACCCAGTCCTTTATTAATATCGTCCCCAGTTAAATGGACAATTATTGGTCGGCCGTGGGGGCAGCGGAAAGGATTGGCCGATTTAAAAAGGTCATCGACCAGTTTTCTTATCTCTTGTTGTTCTAACTCTTTACCGGCCTTAATAGCGGAACGACAGGACATAAAGGTAATCATTTCTTTGATAATCTCCGCCTGGTTCAAAGTCTTACCCTGTTCCAGCAGGTTATCGAGCAATTCCTCAATCACCTGCTTACTGGGTCTTTTCTTCATTATTACCGGTACTTCCTGAATAATAATGCTGCTTCCGCCAAAATTCTCCAACTTAATGCCCAGTTGATTTAGTTCAGCCTGGTATTTATTAATCAATTCCTTTTCCGGTAGAGTTAATTCAATCGTGATCGGAATTAATAATGGCTGGGAAATAACCCGTTTATTTTTATATTTGTGGTAATAACTTTCATAAAGAATTTGTTCATGGGCATTATGTTGGTCAATAATATAAAGTCCGTCTGTTGCTTCAGCGATAATATAAGTATTATTCATAATCTGGCCCAGTATTTTTTGGACGGACGGAGTTGTCTTAGCCTCTGCTTGCTCAATTTTTTTATAATCATTTCTTTCTCCAACTGGCTTTTCGTTCTTTATTTCTTCCTGGGCCGGTATGTTTTCTGGTGGTGGCGACAGATATGTTTCCCGGGCCAGGCCTTTTTCCTTAATCCTTTCCGGCTGGTTAAAAATCAATTTCCCTTGCTGTAAATTTTCTTTAACAGGGACGGTTCTGGTCGTGCTTTTGGGCACTAAGCGGGGCGAGTTATCGGTCGTACTAAGGGTTGAACGTATTCCCTTGGTCATTACGTCTTTAATTATTTCATCCCGGCTAAACTTTACTTCCCGTTTGGTTGGGTGGACATTTACATCTACCAGGATTTGATTCAGTTTCAGGTTAATAAATACTACCGGAAAACGGCCGGGTGGAAGTAATCCCCTGTATCCAGCTTCAGTTCCTCGATTAAGAACCGGGTTATTAACACAACGCTGATTAACGAAAAAAAGCTGATAGATCCGTGACGAGCGATAATAATCAGCCCGGGCAATGTAGCCGGATAAATGAATATATCTATCTTCAAATTCCAGCGACAGAAGCTGTTCAACCAAACCTTGACCATAGATCGCAAAAATGGTATCAGCTAACTTGCCGGTACCGGGTGTTTGTAAAACCTGCTTGCCGTCATGGTTAAGAGTAAATTGGATCTGAGGATAAGCCAGTGCCTCCTTATTAACTACGCTGCTAATTTGGCCGAATTCAGTATTAGTTGTCTTTAAGTATTTATACCGAGCGGGAGTATTGTAAAAAAGGTCCTTAACTACTATATCTGTTCCGACCGGGATGCCAATTGGTTTTTCATTAAGCACTTTGTTGTCGGTTAGTTTTAGGTATCTTCCCTTCAAATCCTGGTTTGAGCGAGAACTTATTTCCAGGTGACTGACTGAAGAGATACTGGCCAGGGCTTCTCCTCTAAAGCCCAGGGTTTTGATTGAATATAGGTCATTAATGTTTTTTATTTTACTGGTAGCATAACGGGAAAAAGCCAGCTCCATCTCTTCGGCTATAATACCACAACCATTGTCTTTAACTCTGATTCGATCTCGACCGCCATTTTCAACCTCGATCAAGATTTTGCTACTGCCGGCATCGATCGAGTTTTCGACTAATTCTTTAACAACTGAAGCCGGTCTTTCTACTACCTCACCGGCTGAAATCTGGTTAGCAACTTCCGGGGGCAACTGAATAATATTGGTCATGATTGTTCCTCCTCATTTCTTGCTTCCTGCTGGATTTGATAGAGGAAATTTATCGCCTCAAGTGGGGTGATATTTAAAAGGTCTTTTTCTTTTATCTTCTTTAGGATGGGATTCTCAGTTTTAAAAAGGGCTAACTGGTTCTTGCTGTCCCGGTTCTGGTGTATTTTTTTGCTGTGGGGAGCTTCAGGCATAAGCGTATCGGTCGTAGTGCTGGCAATTTCGGCCCTGCTAAGCTCATCTTCACTTTCTAGCCTCCTTAAAATATCCTGGGCATTATCGAGTATTTCTGTTGGCAGTCCGGCCAGACGGGCTACTTCAATCCCATAACTGTCATTCGCTTTTCCCGGGACTATTTTATGTAGAAAATGTACTCCCTCATGATCTTCCTCTACCAGCACATTATAATTTTTAATTCCTTCAATTCGTTCCTCCAGTCTTGTCAACTCATGGTAATGGGTTGCAAAGAGTGATCTCGCCCCGATTCTGTTTGGATTATTGATATAATCACTAACCGCCCAGGCAATACTTAATCCGTCATAAGTACTGGTTCCCCGGCCGACCTCATCAAGAATGACCAGGCTCTGATCGGTAGCATTATTAACAATATTAGCTACTTCATTCATTTCAACCATAAAAGTACTCTGGCCGGTAGTAAGGTCATCACTGGCACCTACCCGGGTAAAAATCCGGTCGGCAATCCCGATCTTAGCCTCAGCAACCGGGACAAAACAACCCATTTGGGCCAGTAATACAATTAAGGCAACCTGACGCATATAAGTCGATTTACCGGACATATTAGGCCCGGTAATAATTATAAAACGGTTAGTTGAAGAATCTAGCAATGTATCATTGGGTACAAAAACTTCATTAACCATTTTTTCTACTACCGGATGTCGTCCTTCCTTGATCATAATTCGACCGTCATTATTGATTATCGGGCGCTGATAAGCATTTTCTACCGAGACCAGACTAAAAGAGGCTATTACGTCTAAATTTGCAATAATACTGGCTGTTTCTCTGATCCTTTTGATATCTTTACCTACCTTGTTCCTGACTCCAACAAAAATATTATATTCCAGGTCATTTATTTTTTCCTCAGCCCCCAGGACCAAGGCTTCTTTTTCTTTTAGTTCCGGAGTAATATAGCGCTCACAGTTGGAAAGGGTCTGTTTCCGGTTATATTCATGTGGCACCTTGTCCAGGTTGGCATTAGTTACTTCCAGATAATAGCCAAAAACTTTATTAAACCCAACCTTTAAGGAGGTAATTCCGGTTTTTTCCCGTTCAGACTTTTGCAGATTGCTGATCCATTCCCGTCCCGCCCGACAGGTTTTTCTCAGTTCGTCCAGTTGGTCATTATATCCATCTTTAATAATACCACCTTCCCGGACGGAGACAGGAGGTTCATTGACCAGAGCTTCAGTCAGCAGGCGGTGAATGTCCTCTACCGGATCAAAATTGTCAGCCAATTTTAAAAAAAGAGCGGACTGAAGCTGATTAAGATCGTGCTGAATTGATGGTAATTTACTTAATGAATACCTAAGGGCGGCCATTTCCCGTCCATTTACGGTACCATATGTAATCTTGGTTAAAATTCGTTCCAGATCGTAAATACCATCAAGATTATTCCTGAGATTCTGCAAGCAGATGTAGTTTTCAACCAGCTCTTCAACCGCATCCAAACGGCTCTCTATTTTAGCTTTATTGATCAAGGGTTGATTAATCCATTTTTTAATTAACCTACCCCCCAGTGAGGTAACGGTTAAATCGAGTATATTTAATAAACTCCCCCTTTTTTTACCGTCCCGGATGGTTGAAGTCAGCTCCAGGTTATGGCGGGTAGTGGTATCTAGAACCATATACTCTTCCAGGCTGTAAGCCGATAAAGAACTAATATGGGTAAGTACCCTTTTCTGGGTTGCAAAAACAAAAGAGATGATTTCACCGGCAGCTAAGATCCCGGCGGACATCTCTTCACAACCAAAACCGGCCAGGGAATGAGTCTGAAAATGCTCGGTTAGTTTTTGATAAGCTTGGTCTCGATTTTTTAAAGCTGATTCATTGATCAGCAGCTTATTGCGTTTGCATAACAAAGAAAACCCTTGTGTATTTTTGAGAGGTTGGTTAATAATTATTTCGCGTGGTAAGATCCGTTCAAATTCATCCCATAATTTATCTTCAGCTTCCACCGGAAGTTCGGTTACAAAAAATTCACCGGTTGAAATATCAATATAGGAGAATCCCAGTCTGTCCTGCTCTTTTATTGCGCTGGCCAGGTAATTATTATCTTTGTCTTGTAAGAATTCATTTTCAATAATTGTCCCGGGAGTAATGACCCGGATTACACCTCTTTCCACAATGCCATTGGCTTCTTCCGGGTTTTGCAGTTGTTCGCAGATTGCTACCTTATATCCATGCTCAATTAATTTAGCAATATATGTATCAGCCGAGTGATAAGGGACACCGGCCATCGGTGCTTTCTCCCTACCCCCTTTGTTTCGGGCCGTCAGGGCTAAATCCAGTACCCGGGCTGCAATCTTAGCATCATCAAAAAACATTTCATAAAAGTCACCCAAGCGAAAAAAAAGGATGGTATCAGGGTACTGACCTTTGATCCTAAGATACTGTTGCATCATTGGTGTTAAAGAACTCAATCGATCACCCCGTTTCAACAACTAATTTTTTATTAAAAGACGCTTCAATAATTTCACCAAAGAGGGTAAAGCTCTGAACTCGATTAATTTTTACCCTGACCAATGCTCCTTTGGCATTATCTTTTTTGGGAAAAATAACTAATTTATTTTTTCGATCCCGGCCACTGTACATCATGCGGTTATTCTTGCTTTCACCTTCAACCAGAACTTCAACAATGCTATTAATCAGCTTTTTATTCTTCTCCAGGCTGATCAGATTCTGGGTTTTCATCAGCCGGTTGAGGCGTTCCTTTTTAACCTCCGGCTCGAGCTGATTAGCCATTCCGGCGGCCGGAGTACCTGTCCGCGGTGAATAGATAAAAGTAAAAGCCAGATCAAATTGAACCTGATTAACTAAATCCATGGTTGCAATAAAATCCTCTTCCCTTTCGCCGGGAAAACCAACGATAAAGTCAGTAGTAATACTGGCATCAGGGACAGTTTCCCTAATTCTTTTAATAAGATCCAGATATTTTTCCCGGGTATATCCCCGTTTCATTTTAGTTAATATATGGTTGCTGCCGGACTGAATGGGGAGGTGAAAGTGTTCGCAGACTTTCTCTGATTTCCGGATTGTATCAATCAGTTTCTGGCTGAAATCCCTAGGATGAGAGGTCATATATCTAATTCTGGCCAGTCCGTCTACCTTGTCCAGTTTTTGCAGTAGGTCGGCAAAATCCACTTCATCTCCCAGGTCTTGACCGTAGGAGTTAACATTCTGACCAAGTAGGGTAATCTCCTTAACACCATCGGCAACCAGTTTGTTCACTTCCTGCATAATTCCCGCCACGGGTCGACTCCTTTCCCGGCCCCGTACATAAGGAACAATACAGTAAGAACAGAAGTTATTACAGCCTTGAATAATCGAAACCCAGGCTTGGCTAATATTTTCCCGCTTTGCAGGAAGGTCAGGAATCAATCCTTCTTCTTGCTTCCATACCTCAACAATTCGGCCTCTTTCCTGTTCAATCCTTTTGATTAGATCGGGAAGATGATGGATGTTGTGGGTTCCGAAAATAAGATCTACCTGGGGGTATTTTTGATATAACTCTTTAACTGCCTGGTCGGACTGCATCATACATCCGCCGACTCCGATAATTAAACCGGCTTTTTTTTCCTTTAAAGCCTTTAAAGAACCGACCTTACCAAAAAACTTTAATTCGGCATTCTCCCTGATTATACATGTATTTATTAAGATAAGATCAGCTTCTTCGATCTCTGCTGTCTGGTGGTATTCCATTTCTTCCAACATTCCGGCCAGTAATTCCGAATCATGGATATTCATCTGACAACCATAGGTTATGATTAAGTATTTCTTTTTGTTATCTTCCATTAACTGCTCCTCCTTATCATTAATATTCTACCATTTCTATCTGGATTATGCAATTTAGTTGTGATAAGGGCCAGGCAAGTTGTCAGAGCAGCTATTAACTATCAGTAAGTATTTAAGGGATAATAAACTAATACATTGGCTTTGAGTAAAGATATAGATTTATTAGAATAAGTATGGGGACGATCAGCCGGAAAATGGATTAATTCCCCTGGGTCAACCCGATAATTTTTCTCGTTTACTTTAATTTCCAGGACTCCTTGATTGACCATAACAAATTCCTCAACCCCGGAAAAATGGGGTTCGGCATCATGACTTTTAAAGCCTTCCATCTCTATTAAGTATAGTTCGAACCCTTTCTTGTTATCATAAGGAATCAGCGGATAAACTCGGTAATGACTATCTTCTTCCAGAGCTTTGCTCTTTTTAATCGAAATTACTGATACATCGTGTCCGGGAGTCGAAAGAAAAAAGGAAAAAGTAACATTAAGACTTTGAGCGATCTTCCATAATGTCTTAACAGTTGGATTGGATTCTCCCCGTTCAACCTGTCCTAACATTGATTTACTAACCCCGGTTATTTCTTCAAGCTTGGCTAAACTATAACCCTTATTTAATCTTAACGCTTTTAATTTTTTCCCAATATTAATATTAAAATCTTTCAATAAATTATCCCCTTTCGCTTGTGGATCATAATCTAGTATTATATAATGATGTAAAATGGACGTTATATTATATATTTACTTATTATATTATACAGTAGTAAAGGGGAATCAGCAAATGAGTCTGAGCGAGTTTTATTCCGGCATGAGAAAGGGCTTTCCAATTGCCCTGGGGTATCTACCGATCGCTATTGCTTTCGGGTTGTTAGCAAAAATAGTTGGTCTGTCGATTCAGAGCAGTATACTTATGTCAGCAGTAGTCTTTGCAGGAGCCAGCCAGTTTATCGCCCTCAATCTGCTCCTCGCCGAGACCAATCACTGGCAAATAATATTTACTGTTTTGATTATTAACCTGAGACACTTTTTGATGTCTGCTTTTATATCACAAAGAATAAATAAAAAGTCTCGCAAATTATTGCCTTTGCTCGCCTTTGGAATTACTGATGAAACTTTTTCCTTAATTTCATTAAATCTTCACACAAATAATAATTTATCGTTTGTTCTGGGGATTAATCTGAGTGCTTATATCGGCTGGGTAGCGGGGACAGTAATCGGAGTAGCGGTTGGGAAAGGTTTGCCGGTTATAGTCCAGACAAGTATGGGTATTGCCCTTTATGTAATGTTCATCGGATTATTGATTCCGGGAATAAAAAAATCAAAGGAGAAGCTGGCTGTTTCATTGATTGCCGTCGGGATCAATTCTTATCTATATTGGGGGCCAGCTCTTATCTCCTCGCTTAACAAAGGCTGGAAAATAATGATCACAGTTGTAATTACCTGTACACTTGGTTCACTTATTTTCAAGGGGGTTACTAACAATGAATAATCTCCTTGGCCTGATTATTGGTATGGCGATAGTAACATATATCCCTCGCTTTCTTCCCTTTATCCTTTTTTCTTTTAAGCAAATGCCATCTTTTTTCAAGCGATTTTTGTATTTTGTTCCATATGCAGTGCTAAGTGCCTTGATCTTCCCCGAGGTATTATCCGCTACTAATAATACAAGTTCAGCATTGGTCGGCAGTACAATTGCATTAATACTAGCCTTATTAGAGATAGACCTGTCACTGGTTGTCATTGGGGGAATACTTGGTGTATATGTCAGTGAATTATTGTTTTAAAGAGATCTTTTTCCGTAATCGTTCGCTATTAATTTCCTGTGACATTTTCCGCCAAATACAGGCTATTTGATCAAGGCTTTGCGCAAGCTCACCTTTCAGGATGTCTTCAGCTCCCTGGTGAGTGGGGTAAGCACCTGATTCCTCGACCATGTTCCGTAAGGCCTGGGGATTATCAATAATCGGGCAGGGGCACATTAAATTTTCGGCAAAAGGCTGTCTTTGCTGGTAAGACTTAAAAAGCGGATTCTGCAAAATTTCCTTTAAGGATTTGTCTTTAATATTATCGCAAGCAAAATGACAAAAGGCACAGGGTTCGGCTTCGCCTTTTGCATTAATATGGAAATACCTCTTTCCTCCGGCAATACAACCGTTAGTGTAAGCACTATCATTCCAGAAATCGGCTACAAATAATTGTTTAGAATTCCTTAAATCAGTAACCTTTTTCGCCAGTTGATATCTTTGTTCCGGCTTCAGCATTAAATTTATATCGGAAGTCCTACCGATTGGAATATAGTGAAAAGACCACATATAAAAAGCCCCTTTTTCAATCATTAAATCAATAAACTGATCACTGAAGAGCTCATCAACATTATTCCTTGTTACCGTAACACTACTTCCAAAAATAATGCCCCTGGCCCGAAGGCGATCCATTGTTGCCATCACTTGCTCAAAAGTCCCTTTCCCTCTCCGGGCATCAGTTGTCTCTTTAAATCCTTCTAGACTGATTGCAGGAGTTATATTACCTGCTGCTAACATTTTATCAGCAAAATTGTCATCAATTAAGGTCCCGTTTGTGTACATCATAAAACCGACATCGTCGTGTTTATTAATAATATCGAAGAGAGCCGGATAAACAGTAGGTTCACCACCGGATAGAACAATAAAATATATTCCCAATTCTTTTGCTTCGGTTATAATCCGGTCAATGGTTGCAAAATCAAGACTGTCACTCTTATTATATTTGCCGGCCCAACAGCCATCGCAGTTTAAGTTGCAGGCACTTGTCGGATCAATTAAAATAGTCCAGGGAACGGCTACCCCTAATTTTTCCGCTAATTTATATTGGTATGGAATACCAAACAAAGCTGAATTGACAAAGAAATTCATTAATAGACCAGACTTATAACTATGAGCAATATCATTTATTTTTCTGATATAACCTTTAAGAATAGGGCTAGTTCGGTAGTTTTTTTTGGCAGTCAGAATTACTTGTTTGTGGTTGTCTCTCCCGACAAGTTTTTCACCAATATCTAATAGTTTAAGAAAATTGGCTTCCGGATCTTTTTCAAGATATTTTAAAGCCTGTTCAATCAGTTTATCAGCAGCAAATCTTTTGGCAAAATCAAAGTTGATACCCATAGATTATTCACTCCTTTTTGCTTCCTATGATCAGATATAGTTTTAACTAGTTTAATTAAACCCCCCTTTCAAATATGTGAATATTGCCTGGTTATTTTTATGAATTAAAGTTCATTTAAATCCAAAATTTTTATTTGTATATTCGATCAACAAGATTACTAATAAACGTAATATTTTCCTCCCTTTCATCGGGAAATTCTTTAATTAAATCAATAATTACCAACAGAACTAAACGGATTAATTTTTCTTCATTTTTGGCGGAAATTGTGAGTTTTTTTCTTTCATTTACTTTGTGAATTATCGCTTTCATCATTTTAATAAAATCAACTTTTAAAGCAATCATTTGCTGTTTTTTACTATTTTTAATAATTTCTTCAGTAAATCCTCTACTTCGCATCGCTTGATCATATAGCGTTGTAATAAATTCAACTGTATTACCTTCTCTTTCAATGACTTGATTAAGGATTGAAAACATTTGCTTAATATTTTGTTTTAAAACATTGAAAAATAGTTGTTGTTTATTAGGATGGTAGTTATAAAGAGTACCAACTGCAATCCCAACATCTTCAGCAACAAGTTTCATACTGACACTATTATACCCCTTTTCCGCAAATAATTTAAAAGCAGCTTTAAAAATCTTTTCTTCTATGTTATCAATAATCTTCGGCAATATTTGCACCTCTTATCATTTTTATGAAATCACATTCATTATAAACTAATTTGTGAATTTTGTCAAATTATATATTTTCTTTAAAAATAAACACTTTTATTGTCTATGTTTTTGCTGGTCAAACTCAACTTCTAGTATTCCTTCATGTTTGGACAATGCTACTATTTTATCATCTTCAATATATAAACTCATTCCACTATTTTGGTCTGAAACCAGACTGCTTACCAGGACCGGTGTTTTTCTTTCGCGAACAAAATTCCTTAGCTCAGTAATCCTTTTTTGATAGTTTTCTGCTGTAAAATGATAAACCCAGATCACAAAATCAAGCCCGGCAGTTTCGATTAATTTCCAATACTTAAAGTCTGGACATATTAGTATTTTAAATTTTTTATCATAGAAAGTGAACACACCATGGTTTTGACCGGGGACTATCCCCTTTATCCTTTCAGTTTGATCGGGATGGACTTTTATTTGTTTTTTAGTAGTAGGTAATAGCTGATAGCAATTATATTTCTTACCGTCCTGGGTAACTAAAGAATTGATCAATAGTATTTTGCCGGTTGGGATATTTATCTTTTCCTTGGCGTGTTGAACGTCTTTACACCATTGATCTAAATCGGCTTGCTCATCCAACACTAAAGAGCCGGTAAAAACATATTCCGGTAAGACTAATAAATCTCCACTGCTTTGATTGACTAACTCTTGAACCTTTTTACTGTTATAGTTAATATTCCCCCTGATAATTTCCGGTTGTAATAAAGATACTTTCATCGAACCAAAATCACCTCTTTTTATAAAAATAATGCAACCTTTGCTAAAGGTTGCAATTGATCAAATGTAACGATAAAATTATTTTAATAAAACTTATGGAGGGCATTTTTATTTTTGCTATTTAGGCAGACTTATCTGAGGATTTACTTTCGGAAAATTGCTTGTTAAGTATGTAAATGTAAAGCCAGCCAATAAGAAAAGCTGCAATTATGCCAGCAAATACATTATATCCTGCCAGCATCCAACCCCAATCACCAAGAATCAAGTCACCCAACAGGGCGCCAACAATGGCACCAACCAGTCTGTTCCAATAACCTCCTGGTATCTCTTTGCTTCTAAATAAGGTTTGTAGTACCCAGGCCATTACTAGGGAAACAATTATCAGCACTAAAACATACATTGTTTTAATCCTCCCTTATTTATAGCCCTCCATAAATTTTTAAAATAAGCGTAATCTGCAGTGTAAGTAGATAAGAAAAAATGCAAGTATTTAATATCTTTGCAAGAAAGTATCCGGAAGTTGGTCAAATTTTCCCGGATATAATAGATAGTAACGTCTCTTTCAAATCACCGTCATTATATCATAAAATCATTAAGTTAGCAATAGATACAAAATCCCTAGTAGAACTATCCCTTGCTTCTACTTATTAAAATGTTTTTTAATCCGCAATACCCGTAAGGTATTCCACCGGCTGGGTTTACCCGGTTTTTCCATCTCAAAATGGACTTCACCCGGATGTTTGGCCTGTAGTGGCCATGTACCGTCAGCGCGTCTTTTCTTAGCAATAATCGCAAAGGCATCATCCATCCTTGGATCATAGGAAAGACCCGCTGCCCGGAAATAATCAAGTGCCCGTAATATATCATATCGCCATCTTGAGGGATAAGAAAGCATTAACATCTTCTTATCAATTATCTCTCCTGTTCGATCTGATTTATATAATCGGTGTTGTAAGATAAATTTCCTGGCGACCAGTTCCACTTCCTTCAACTCGGTTAGTTTATAGTGATACCTGTTTTTTGAATACTCCAATATTCCTTCAATGACAGAAAGGGTGGAATGGAGCGAACTGTGCACTGCACCGCTTCGATTTAACCGGCAATTAAAACCGCCGTCTTTCATCTGTTGTGATAAAATAAAATCAACGACCGAATTCAGTTTGCTTTGTTCAACCCCAAAATAAGAAGCATAATTTAATACCATCCCATTAAGGCAAACATCACTTTCCTTGATTATCCCAGATGGATTGATCCCTCCATCAGGTCCTTTTTCTCGATCAAAGATCATTTTAAGGGTTTGTAATATTTCGGGGTTGTCTGGAGTTATACCCAGGTTCTTTAAATCTAAAAGGGTATAATGAGTGTTTGTCCATTTAGGTTGGTAGAAGCCACGGCCCCAATGACCGTTAGCGTTTCGGCAGCGAATATATTTAACTCCCCAGCCTTCTTTTCTAATTCTTTTTTGTAATGCCTGTAAAGTTTTTTGCGCTGATTTAATTAAATCGCGATGTGTTTGATATTGTATGGCTACATCCCCCTGGAGAAGCCAATTTATTAGATCTCTTTTCATTACTTTTTTTGTTTTCCTTTCTTTATTTATTTTGGGAAAAAGCGCCGACAATTAAAACTATTTTCCTGGGTTTGATGAGTCTAATTTAAAGAAGGCTCTTTTTTAATAAAGTAAATTGATCGAGCTTTTTTATTTCTTTAAAACCCCTTCTTTTATACAATGAGGCTGGTTGCCAGTTATGCTTATCTGGAAATGATATAACTTCTAGAGTTTGATAATTGTCTTTCTTGGCCTCGGTGACTAATCGCTGAAGTAGGTGGGTAGCCAGCCCATAACCTTTTACTTCAGTTCGAACGGACAAACAAGTAATCATTAATCCGTTTTTGTTTAGTGCGGAAACAGGGAAACCCAATTTGCTCGATATGCCTAATTGAAATGCTTCGACAAAACCAACCGGTTTTTGTTGATAATAGGCAATAATTCCGATCAATTTATCTTCTTTCAGTTTTTCTTGTAAAAACAAAAATTTTTGCTTCTCATGCCTTAGCCATTCTTTTTTTCGGTAACTTTTTTCTTCTAAATATGGATGGTGTTTTGTGCAAATCCGACATATATCTAGTGATAAATTATCCTTATAACTCTGCAGGAAAAAACCCTCTTTTTTACATAACCATTTTGGCCGGTTTATTGCTTGATAATTGAAAGGGTATAAAGCAGGATTCCAGCTTAAATTGTGTTTGTTAAATACTTTTTGCAGAGATTGAGGTGATGGCGGAAATCCTTTAATTGCTTCTCCGTCAATCATTAATTTACCGAAAAAAAGTGGTTGACCTGTTTTACCTTTTAAAGTGCTGATAACTTTCTTTTCTTCAGGAAACCAGGGATAATCAGGCGGGAATTTGTCATCAGCGGTATTAAAAAAATCAAAACTAAAATTTTTATTGCTTTGAAACAAATTTTTAAGCCGTTCCAGTGTTGCGAATGACTCCGGACACAGTGGTGAATAAAAATAACGAGCAATCTTTTTTTCCCTCAAGCTAACCACCTTTTTATTAAGATTCCCTAAAAGAGCAGGTCTTCCTGCTTTATTAAAAAATAAAATCAAAGAAGCGGGGAAATGGAACTTATCCCCCCAGATAGATCTCTTTTACTTCCTGATTATTCAACAAATCTTTACCCGGACCTTCCATTGCGATATTACCGGTTTCCAGTACATAAGCATAATCGGCAATATTTAAAGCAGCATAGGCATTTTGTTCGATCAAAAGGATAGTTGTTCCCTGATTGTTGATTTCAGCGATAATTTGAAAGATCTCTCTAACTAATAATGGGGCCAATCCTAAGGAGGGTTCATCCATCAACATCAAGGATGGTCTAGACATTAAAGCCCTTCCCACGGCCAGCATTTGTTGCTCTCCCCCGGATAAAGTACCGGCTTTCTGGGTCAGTCGTTCTTCGAGGCGAGGAAATAATTGATAAATCCATTTTAAATCACTTTTAATTGCCGGCATATTTTTCCGCACGAAAGCCCCTAATTGCAGGTTTTCATAGACCGTAAGATTAGGAAAAACCCTTCTCCCTTCCGGTACCATAACAAGCCCCCGGATTATCCGTTCTCTGGTCTCTAAATTAGTTATATCTTTATCCTTAAAAAAGATGTTACCTTGTTGATTTTTAACTAAACCACAGATCGTCCGTAAAGTAGTACTTTTCCCGGCGCCATTAGCACCGATCAGGGTGATGATTTTACCCTCCATCACTTTGAGCTCGATCCCTTTTAAGGCATGAATACCACCGTAGTAGACGTGAAGATTCTCAATTCTAAGCATTAACTACATCCACCCCCAGATAAGCCTTAATTACTTCAGGATTGTTTTGGATTTCTTGCGGAATACCCTCGGCAATTGTTACACCATAATCAAGGACCAGGATTCTTTCACATAATCCCATCACAACTTTCATATCATGCTCAATTAAAAATATGGTAACATTGAACTGATCCCGTAGTTGTCTAATGAAATTAACTAATTCCTGTGATTCCTGAGGATTCATGCCTGCTGCTGGTTCATCCAGCAGTAAGAGTTCCGGGTTAGTCGCCAACGCCCGGGCAATCTCCAGCTTTCTCTGCTTTCCATAGGGTAGACTGCCGGCTTTTTCATAAGCAAAATCACCTAATTCCACCCTTTCTAGCAAATTGATTGATTTCGTATAAAGGGATTTTTCTTCCCGAACATAACCGGGTAATCGTAAAATAGCGGAAAAAAGGCTAGATTTAAGGTGTAAATGAACACCAATCATTACATTATCTAACACCGTTAAATTATCTAACAGCCTGATGTTCTGAAAAGTGCGGGCGATTCCTTTTTTGGCAATTATATCTGGTTTTAAGCCGGTAATATTTTCATCTCGGAAATAAATACTATTTTTGGTCGGAGAATAAATGCCGGTAATCATATTAAAAACGGTAGTTTTCCCTGCACCATTGGGACCGATCAGTCCCAAGATCTCTCCCTTTTTGAGCGCTAATTTGAAACTATCGACAGCGGTTAGTCCCCCAAAGCGCATGGTAACATTATTTAGCTTTAATAGGGTCATTATAACTCTCCTCCTTCTGAAGTTCGGGATATCAAGCTGTTTTTTATTTGAGCAATTCGCTGCCAGCTAAACTCAAACTCCCCCAGAATACCCTTCTGCTTAAACAAAATTACCAATAATAAGGCGATTGAAAAGACAACCATTCTTAAACCAGGAATCTTGGGTACGGAAAAAAATATCAGGCTAAAGCCATTTTCAATTGGCCTTAAATACTCCAGGGTAAAGTTAAAGAGAAAGGCACTGATAATTGTTCCGGTCAGGTTTCCTAGTCCACCAATCACTACAACGATCAGAACATTAAAGGTTAAGAACATCATAAAGGTTCGGGGATCGATGGTGGTAAGCAAACTGGCGAGAAGCCCACCCCCAATACCGGCAAAGAAGGCACTGATTGTAAAAGACATTACCTTATGGTAGGTCAGGTTGACCCCAATTGTTTCGGCAGCGATCTCATTTTCTCTGATCGCCATTAAAGCCCGGCCATAACTACTGGAAATAAGTCTTTTAATAACAAAGACGGTTACGACGGCGAAACCGGCCGACCACCAGAGATTGGTATATTCGGGCACCCCTTTTAAGCCCAAAGCCCCATTAGTTACCTGGGGGATATTATTGGCAATAACCCTGATTATTTCGGCAAAACCCAGGGTTGCAATGCCCAGATAGTCTCCCCGCAACCTTAGAACGGGTAAACCGATTAAGATTGCTGCGATCGCGGCAAACAGTCCGCCCAGGAGCAGGGCAATAATAAAGGGAATTTCCAATATGCTGAGCGGCCAGATTATTGGTTCAATCAGGTAGATCATCTCCTTTTGGGAGACTGGCAAAATCAAGAGCGAGGTTGTATATGCACCAATCGCCATGAAACCGGCGTGGCCGAGTGAAAACTGACCGGTAAACCCAAAAAGCAAATTTAAGCTAACAGCCAGGATTACATAAATAAAACCGAGATTAAGGATTCTGATCAGATATTTATCAAAATAGTTTTGGGCCAGCCAGATCAAAGCGGCTAAAAGGATCACAAAGATTAAGGTTAACAGCTGCTCCTTTTTTTTATTCATTATTACACCTTCTCCTGGACGTTTTTACCAAAGAGGCCATCCGGTTTAAACAATAAGATCAAGATCAGGATTAAAAAGGCAAAAGCATCACGATATCCGGACAATCGCGGTAAAAAAGCCACTAACATTATCTCGGTAAATCCCAGTAAAAATCCCCCGACCATTGCCCCGGGGATATTACCGATTCCCCCCACTACTGCTGCGATAAAGGCCTTCAAGCCCGGGATAATTCCCATTAAAGGATTGATCTGGGGGTATTTTAAGGCCCAGAGAATTCCACCAACGGCAGCCAGGGCTGAACCAATGGCAAAAGTTATGGAGATAGTCCGGTTAACATCAATTGCCATTAACCGGGCAGTCTCAGTATCGGTTGAGATGGCGCGCATCGCTAAACCGGTTTTAGTATTATAGACAATATATAAAAGGATCATTAAAAAAAGCAAAGAAATAACAATTGCATTAATGTTGACGATCTGGATGCGAATATCTGCAATTATTAATATTTTTTTAAAAATATCGGGACGGGGAAAAGCTTTTGGAATACCACTAAAAGTTACAATACCGGCATTTTGGAGGAAAAAGGAAACACCGATTGCCGAGATTAACAGGGATATGCGCGGGGAATTCCTTAAGGGACGATAGGCGATTTTTTCGGTCAATACCCCGGTTAGCGCAGTTAAAATAATTGCCAGGATAAAGGACAACCACCAGGGCAAGTGAAAAATTGCAACTGCGTAAAAAAGAAAATATGTACCCAGCATAAAGATATCTCCATGGGCAAAATTAATTAATCTTAGAATTCCATAAACCATTGTATAACCGATTGCAATTAAGGCATAGAGTCCACCCAGTGATAAACCGTTTACAACATTTTGCATAAAGATATTGAATGACATCGGTCAACTCCTTTTTAAATATCTAAAAAGAGAGGGCCGTAAGCCCTATCTTTTTAGATATTTTATTTTTGTTAGTATTAGCACTAATCTCTGTTATTTATGGTTGAATGGTGGTATAATACTTAAATTCACCATCTTTAATGGTAACAATAACCGCCGGTTTAATTGCATCCCCTTCTTCATTAATGATGATCGGCCCTCCGGCACCAACAAAATTCTTGGTCACAGCTAAAGCATTTTTGATCGCTTCCGGTTCAGTTGAACCGGCCTTTTCGATCGAATCGAGCATTAAGTTATAGGCATCAAAAGTTAGGGTAGATACAGCATTTGGCAATTCATCATATTTCTCCTTGAATTTAGCAACAAAATTAGCTGCGATTTCGGTAGTTGGAGCATCGGGGGCAAAGAAGGTGCTGGCAAATAACCCTTCGGATGATTCTTTGGCCAGGTCGACAATAACTGGGTTATGGAGGGTATCACCACCCAGGAATTCTCCGGTAAATCCTAGATCCCTGGCCTGAATGGCAATTAAGGCCGCATCCTGGAAGTAGGACGGAAAGAATAAGGCTTGTGCCCCGGAACTAATGATCTGACTTATTTGAGCGGAAAAATCCTGGTCTCCAGCCTGATAGTATAAACTAGCGACAATTTCTCCCCCTAATTTTTCAAAGGTTTCTTTATAGAATTTAGCTAACCCAACTGAATAGTCATTAGCAATATCAATCAGAAGTGCAACTTTTTGTAGTTTAAGGTATTCATGAGTAAACTTTGCCATAACTTCTCCCTGAAAGGGGTCGATGAAACAGGCCCGGAAAACATATTCTTTTCCCTGGGTAACCATTGGATTGGTTGAAGTTGCTGTTAACATCGGTATGCCATTTTTGTTAGCAACTTCTCCACTGGGGATCGACATACTACTACCATAACTTCCCAGTATAGCGATTACTTTATCCTTTTCAATCAATTTAGTAGCGGCGACGGCGGCATCAACTTTATCACTTTTGTTGTCTACCAGAATCAACTCAATTTTTTTCCCGAGTACGGTTGGTCTCAATTCATGAGCAAGATTAATCCCTTTCATCCCCAACTCTCCGCCGGCAGCCATCTGACCGGTCATCGGTTGGTTAACCCCAATTTTAATCGTATTCTCGGCCAGTACTAAACTACTAACTACAAAGAGCAAACAAAAAGTAATCAGTAAAATCCGGTAACTCATGTTCTCTCCTCCTGTATAATATTTTCTAATATTTTTTATATTCACCAGAAAACGAAAAAAGTCCTGCAAGAAAAATAAAAAATATGAAAATATTATAAATATTAGGCAAATAGCAAAATGACTAAATTTTGAGACCAAATCACCCGCTACAAAAAAACGGTATGGGGTCATTCCATACCGCGATATCTTCTATTAGCGCAAATTATATAGTTAAAATAGTTTTAAAAATTCTTCAATTTGTCCAGGTCATCATTTTTACCCATGACAACTAAAACATCACTTTCCAGAAAACGGTCATTGGCCCCCGGGGTAATATTTAAGTCCTTTCCCCGTTTAATCGCCATTACATTGACACCAAATTTACTACGTAAATCCAGTTGAGCCAGTGACTTGCCGACCATATTAGGGGTGCTGACAATCTCAACAATACTGTAATCAGGAGCAAACTCAATATAATCAAGGACGTTGGAGGAGATCAAATTATGGGCTATTCTAACCCCCATATCCCTTTCCGGGTAGACTATCCGGTCTGCTCCGACCTTGCTCAAAACTTTGCCGTGGAGAGCATTCTGGGCTTTTACCACAACATAAGGAACTCCCAGTTCTTTCAGGATTAAAGTTGATAATATATTGGCATGAATGTTATCACCGATACTGACTACCGCTACGTCAAAATTACGAACTCCCAGGGTTCGCAAGGCTTCTTCGTCTGTAGCGTCAGCTTCGACAGCATGGGTTACTTCCTTGGCTATTTCCTGTACCTTTTCTTCATTACTATCAATAGCCAGTACATTGTAGTCATTCTCAGCCAGGGTTCTGGCTACACTGGAACCAAACCTGCCGAGTCCGACAACGACAAACTGCTTCATACAAACTCCTCCTTAACCGATTAATATATCTTCTTTTGGATATCTGATTGAATTATTGAATCTTCTGCCGAGGGCTAAAGCGATTGTAAAGGGGCCAACCCGACCGATAAACATTGTTAAGATTATAAAAATCCGCCCTATAGTACTTAAATGCTCAGTGATACCAGTTGAAAGCCCTACTGTTCCAAAAGCAGAGAAAACCTCAAAAACTATCTTGATAAAAGCTAGCTGTTCACTTAGTGAAAGGACAATCAAAACCAGGGTAATAATAAATAGAGAAATTACCACAACAGTCAGGGCTTTATAAATATCTTTTTGCTTTAATCTTCGCTTAAATATCTCAATATCTTCTTTTTTGGCCGCCATATTATAGACTACCACCATTAAAGTCCCAATTGTGCTGGTCTTAACCCCTCCGCCGGTTGAACCGGGTGAAGCGCCGATAAACATCAGGATGATCATGAAAAAAAGGGTAGCATCTTTTAGTTCACCAATCCGAATAGTGTTAAAACCGGCCGTCCTGGGGGTAACCGCCTGAAAAAAAGAGGCTAAAAATTTGTTACTCAGACTTAAATTGCCGAGAGTAGCCGGATTGTTATATTCAAGGATAAAAATAATCAGTGTACTAAAAACAACCAAAATCAGGGTAATCGTCAAAACCAGTTTGGAATGTAAAGAGAGCTGTTTGAAACGCAGCTTATAAAAGATTTCTTCAATGACGATAAAACCCAGACCGCCAAAAATAAAAAGGGCGGATATGACCAGATTAAGGTAGGGAGAAGCAACGAATTGTTCCATACTGGTCCCAAACAGATCGAATCCGGCATTATTAAAGGCCGAAATGGCATGAAAAACCGAGAAATAAATCGCCTGAACCGGGGGCATTATCTTTTGAAAATACAGGAATAATAAAGCTCCCCCGATTACTTCTGTTGTAAATGTAAGTAAGATAATATACCTGGTTAAACCGATTGCCCCGGATAACTTATTATAGTTTAAATCTTCCATAATAATAAGTCTTTGGCGTAGGGAAAACCTTCGGCCAAAGATGAAAAACAGGATCGTGGTGGTGGTCATAAACCCAAAACCACCGATCTGGATCAGGATCAGGATTACGGTTTGCCCAAATCTAGTCCAGTGCTCAGCTGTATTGAGTACGGTTAAGCCGGTTACAGCTGTAGCTGATGTAGCGGTAAAAAGGCCATCAATCAGGGTAGTTGTTCGACCCGCTACTGTCGAAACAGGTAACATTAATAAAAAAGTGCCAATCGTAATAACGGTTATGTAGCCCAGCACAAGGAACTGTCCTGGAGAAAGCTGATATAACCTTATTGTGAACACCTCATTTCAGTAATAATATACCCAAAATGAGGTTGAATTTATCCTGTTTACCCGACCATAATCTTTTCCTTGGGATAGTGATAAAAGCCATTGTTCTTCTTGCGGTCAGCAAAAGCTAGGGCCAGTGTTAACGGACCGACCCTTCCGGCAAACATCGTCAGAGTAAGCAAAATTCGACCAAAGGTTGACAGTTCCGGGGTAATGCCGGTAGTTAAACCAACAGTAGCAAAAGCGGAAACTGTTTCAAAAAAGACCGGTAAAAACTCCATCTTTTCACTAATAGTCAGCACCATCGTCACAAAAACAACCAGGGTAAGAGCCAGGATGGTAATTGAAAGTGCTTTAAAAATTATCTCTTTCTCCAATTGTCGACTAAAGACCTCAATATCTTTTTTCCCGGTAACCAGATTCCAGACAGTTATTATTAACACACCGAAAGTAGTTGTTTTAATCCCCCCGCCGGTTGAACCGGGTGAAGCACCGATAAACATTAGTACAATTAATAAAAATAGGGTTGAACTCCTTAAATCGGCGGTTGGAATAGTGTTAAACCCGGCAGTTCTGGGTGTAATGGCCAGAAATAACGAGGATAGTATTTTTGAACCAAAAGGTAGTTCGCCGATGGTTGCTTCATTGGTAAACTCCAATCCAAGGATACTAATAAAGCCAAATATAATCAGTAACAAAGAAATACTCAGCACGATTTTGGTCTGAAGACTGGTTTTTTTAATATTTCTGGTATTATATAAGTCAGCTAGCACGGCAAAGCCCAATCCTCCCAAAATGATCAGGGAAATGACAACAAAATTGAGCACCAGATCTCCGGTAAAACCCTCCAGACTATTGGCAAAAAGGTCAAAACCGGCGTTATTAAAAGCAGAAATGGAATGAAAGACAGAAAAATATACGGACTTCCAGAAAGGATATTGATTAAAACGGAAAAACAATAATAATGCCCCAATTCCTTCAATAATTAAGGTAAAGGCCAGCACGTATCGAACCAGACGAACTAAACCTGATATCTTAAACTGATTGAGGTCTTCTTGAATAATCAGTCTTTCTTTTAAACTGATCTTCTTGCCGATAAAAAAGGCAATCATCGTCGACATTGTCATAATGCCCAGTCCACCAATTTGAATCAGGACCATAATAACCAACTGGCCAAAGAGTGTAAAGGCAGTACTGGTATTGACGACAGTTAAACCAGTTACACAGGTGGCTGAAGTTGCCGTAAACAAAGCCGCACTAAAATCCAGACTCCCCTCTTGTACAGTTGCCGCCGGTAACATTAGTAGGATTGTTGCCAACACTATAACGGCTAGGTAACACAGGGCCAGAAACTGAGCAGGGGTTAACTGATTGATGCTGCGAATAGGGTTAGATGTTAGCATATTAATGGCTCCCCTTTCCGGGTTTTAACGATGAGGAATCATAAAACAAAAATACTGCAGAACGACTGCAGCAATAGGTAGTCATCTGCCTTTTAGTGTCGACGAGGTTAGCTGACGGGCTGGGAGTAAAAGGTCTCCCTTCAGGCACTGTGCTGAATTCGCCCCATAAGTCGGGTTCCCCGTTTCCGATTTTCCGGAATTAGACCTTTAATTGTTAAAATAACCTTTATTGATCAATATTAAAACACAGAATGATTAAAAAGTCAAGGATTAAAAAAGCCCGGGATAGCTGGTTCCCGGGCAATCATTTTAGTTAATCTTCATAAGGCTCAAAAAAATCTTTGCCAACACCACACTCAGGACAGACCCAGTCCTCAGGGAGGTCCGCAAAACTGGTACCAGGTTCGATCCCACTGTCAGGATCTCCTTCGGCCGGATCATAGATGTACATACAAGCTGTACATTGATATTTTTCCATAGCTGTTCTCCTCTCTTTGATATCAGTAATAATTATTAATAATATTATATACTAAGTAATTTTACCTTGTCAAGCAAATCATTTTATCGTTGGTATTGTTGTTTTTAGCTCAAACTCGCTGATCTGGTCAATTGGTTGTTTTATTCCGTAAAGCCCGCTTATTTTTAGATAGCCTGACTGATGTTTTTTCAATAAATTCTGTAATTTGTTTTTTATTATATAAATAGCAAAAAGAAGTAAAGGGATAACCCCGAAACTCCTTTTTTACTTATCTTTCCTTTTTGGTTTTAATTTTGAGGTGAAATCAACAATCTCTTCGGCCTGTTCAGCCATCTCTTCAAGTGACATCCAGCCAAAGATCGCCGGCATATAATCAGGTGGTGCTGCCCCCATTTCTCGCTCCGGACGTCTCTTTTTATCATTACCCATCATATAACCCTCCATTAGTAATTATATGCTTAGCTTATCCATCAAGCTTTAAAAATATGCTGGAAAGAATTATACGTCAAGTTGATTGACCAGGTCGGCATTATTGATGATAAACTCCCGGCGCAAACCGGCATTGGTCCCCATTAAATTAGTAAAGACTTCATCTGCTTCGATTTCATCATCAATCTCTATTTTCAGGAGTTTGCGGTTTTCGGGATCCATAGTCGTACTCCATAGTTGACGGGGATTCATTTCCCCCAACCCTTTATAACGTTGGATCGAAAAGGGGGTAGTCGCCAGTTTGGTTTTTAATACTTCTAATTCCGGATCAGAATAGAGATAAAGTTCATTTTTTTTCCAGCTCACTTTATATAGCGGCGGTTGAGCCAGATAAATATAACCTTTTTTAATTAATTCAGGCATATAACGGTAAAAAAGGGTTAAAATCAGGGTAGCAATATGAGCTCCATCAACATCAGCATCACTCATAATAATTATTTTATGATACCGAAGCCGGGCCAGATTAAAGTCCTCGCCAATTCCGGTGCCGAGAGCAGTAATGATCGTTACTATTTCGGTGTTATTTAAGATTTTATCTAATCTGGCTCTTTCCACATTTAAAATTTTACCCTTTAGGGGTAGAATCGCCTGGAAATGACGGTTCCGGCCCTGTTTAGCGGTACCGCCCGCTGAATCACCCTCAACTAGAAACAATTCACTTTCTTCCGGTTTACGACTGGCACAGTCGGCCAGTTTTCCCGGTAAGGAGTTGGAATTAAGGGCATTCTTCCGTCTGGTTAATTCACGGGCTTTTTTAGATGCCTTACGAGCCCTTACTGCCTGGAGAGCTTTCTCCACTATATCTTTACCCACTTCCGGATTGGCATCAAGATAAAGGCTTAAGTAATCATGGACACAACTTTCCACACTACTCCTTAATTCACTATTACCCAGTTTTGATTTGGTTTGTCCCTCAAATTGAGGGTCAGGTAATTTAACATTGACAACTGCGGTAATTCCTTCCCGGACATCATTGCCGTTTAAAAGCGGATCATTTTGTTTTAATAAACTATTCTTTTTAGCAAAGCTATTAATTGCCTTGGTAAGTGCAGTTTTAAAGCCGGTCAGGTGATAACCACCATCAGTTGTATTGATATTATTGGCATAAGAGAAGATCCTTTCTGTATAACCATCATTATACTGGAGGGCAATTTCAATATAATGCTGATCAATCGTCTCTTCGGTATAGATAACCTGTTGATGGATGACATTCCGGTTTTTATTCAGAAAATCGACAAAAGCCTTAATCCCCCCGTCATATTGAAAAACCTCTTTTTTGGTCTCTTCTCCTCTCAAATCTTGCAGGACCAGGCTTAGTTCTTTATTTAAAAAAGCTGATTCCTGAAAACGGTGTGCCAGCGTCTCATATTTGAATTCTGTTACCTCAAATATAGTTGAATCCGGTTTAAAAGTAATAACCGTTCCCTGTTGGCCGGATTGACCGCGTAATTTTAATTCGGTGACCGGAATACCCTTTTGATATCTTTGGAAATACTCCTTTCCATTCCAATAGGTGGTTATTTCCAACCATTCCGAAAGGGCATTTACTACTGATAAGCCGACACCATGCAGTCCGCCGGAGACCTTATAATTATTATTACTAAACTTGCCGCCGGCATGCAGGGTAGTTAAGACAACCTGGATAGCCGGTAGGCCGGTATCGGGGTGGAGATCGGTCGGGATCCCGCGTCCTCGGTCGGCAACAGTTACACTATTATCTTGATTAACCGTTACCTCGATTTTATTGCCGTGACCGGCCAGAAATTCATCAATACTATTATCGACAACCTCCCAGACCAGATGATGTAAGCCCTTAATCCCGGTGCTCCCAATATACATACCCGGTCGTTTTTGAACTGCTTCCAGTCCTTCCAAAATCTCGATCTGTTTAGCGCAATAAGTGTTCTCTTCGAATAAAGACATACCCTCACTTCCTTTTCGAATAATATTATATCAAAATGCCTCTACTTATGCCAGTATAAATATTAAATCCGGGGACGATCAAATCCTTTCGATTTATTGACGACCGGGGTTGATTATGGAATAATATAAGAAAGGTGGTTTTATTCTATATTTATGAGGTGAAGGGAGATTAGGAAAATATGGCTACAAAAATTACACCAATTGCAATTGAAGATAAAATGAGGGATGCTTATTTAAACTATTCCCTCAGTGTTATTGTTTCCAGGGCGTTACCCGATGTGCGGGATGGCTTGAAACCGGTACACCGTAGAATTCTGTTTGCCGCCCGCGAACTAAATCTAGTCCATAACAAACCATATAAAAAATCAGCCAGAGTAGTCGGTGAGGTGCTCGGTAAGTTTCACCCGCACGGCGATGGTGCTGTATACGATGCGATGGTAAGAATGGCCCAGGATTTTAATCTGCGTTATCAACTAATTGATGGTCAGGGCAACTTTGGCTCAATTGATGGGGATAGTCCGGCGGCGATGCGTTATACTGAGGTGCGTTTAACCCGTCTAGCCGAAGGGTTATTGACCGATATAAATCAGGATACAGTTGATTTTTCCGATAATTTTGACGGTAGCCTCCAGGAACCGGTTGTATTACCTTCCGAACTTCCTAACCTTTTAATTAATGGTACCAGCGGAATTGCAGTGGGGATGAGCACTGATATACCACCACATAATCTGGGTGAAGTTATTGATGGTCTGCTCCATTTAATTAAACACCCCGGGACTAAACTGGAAACCTTACTCAAATATATCCCTGGTCCTGATTTCCCTACTGGGGCAGAAATAATCGGGGATGAGGGGATTATTGATGCCTACAGGACAGGTAAAGGACGCATTATCCTCAGGGGGAAAACCAAGCTTGAACAGCAAGGGCGAAAAAAAAGAATAATAATAACAGAGATTCCGTATCAATTAAATAAAACCCGTTTGATTGAAGAAATTGCCGAAACAGTTAATAATGGGAAAATTGACAGTATCTCTGACCTCAGGGATGAATCGGATCAGGAAGGCTTAAGGATTGTGCTCGATTTAAAAACCGATGTCGACACCCAACTGGTTTTAAATCGTTTATATAAGTATACATCACTGCAAAATTCTTACCGGATTAATATGCTGGCTCTAGTTGGGAAAAAGCCGGAAGTAATGGATTTAAAGACTATCCTACAACATTTTATCAATTTTCGCCGGGAGGTTATTACGCGCCGGACTAAATATCGGCTGGTCAGGGCCAAAAGGCGATATCATATCCTGGAAGGTATCATTAAGGCCATTGATAAAATGGATCTAGTTATTGCAATCATTAGAAATTCTAAATCTACCGAAGAGGCCAGTGAAAGTCTGAAGCATCGACTAAAAATAACCGATGAACAGACCAAGGCGATCCTGGAAATGCAGTTGCAGCGGCTGGTAAGAATGGAAACTGAGAAAGTTTATGCTGAACTTCAGAAACTGGCGGCCGACCTGGCCTATTTTGAAGAAATTCTTAATAACCAGTTCAGTCTGGATGAATTACTGCAAAAAGAGCTGCGCCAGCTAAAAAAAGAATTTAATGATTCACGAAAAACCTTAATTATCCCTGATCTGGAAGAAGCAGTGTTGACAAAGACAGATCTGGTCAAAGAGAAGGAAGCAGTAATTACTTTTTCCTATCGCCAGAATATCAAGCGAATAGCTTCAAAAAATGATGTGCGAACAGCCAAGAATGACTACTTAATCCAGTTTACTACCGGCAGTAGTCTTGATAATTTGCTGATTTTTACTGATCTGGGCAATGTTTATACCTTACCAGTACATAAAATCCCTGAGCACCACGGCCTGTCGAACGGAGACAGTATAAAAAAATATTTTAAAATCCCACTTAATGAGAGAGTTATTAAGCTGATCTGTCTGAACGAAGAACGACAGAAATTGTTTATAACCATCGTCACTGCCCGTGGTATGATTAAAAAAACTATTGGCCAGGAGTATTTGACTAGTTATAGTAATATCAAAGCAATTAACCTTAATCAGGGTGACCGGGTAGTTGCCGTTGCTGTGACCGACGGACAGCAAGAGATCTTGCTCGGCACTTATCATGGTCAAGCGATCAGATTTGATGAGGATAGTGTTAGTGCTACCGGTCGCTATACCCAGGGTAACATCGGGATAAAATTAATTGCAAGTGATCACGTAATTAACATGAACATTATTGGACGGGATGATTATCTGATTTCACTCTCAGATTCCGGGCGGGGCAAAAAAACCTTACTGGCGGAATATAAAAGCCAGAAAAGGAATGGCAAAGGACTAAAGACCTGTGGTTCCAGTATTCACAAAATGGTGGCCCTACTCACAGCGCAGGCCTCGGATCAACTTTTGTTAACAACAAGTGATGAAAGGCTCTGTCCTGTTAAGGTTTCCGCTCTTGTTGAAACACAACGAGTCGGTAATATGTATCGCTTACTGGAACTGAATGACAGTGAGTTGATTAGTTCGGTCTATAAACTTCCCTGGCCGGAAGAAAATGCGGAAAACGGTGACAGTAAATAATTAATTGATTATCAAAAAAACCTGAGTACTTTTAAGTACTCAGGTTTTTATCTTGCTCGTTTTATTTATAGAGCAAAGACATGGTTACCAATGATCACGGTTGTTTCTCTTTGGGATAACCACCAGAGAGTCGTAGCGGTGCGGGGATTGTAGAAAAAAAGGGCACCCTTACTGGGATCTACACCCCGTAGAGCCTCTCGAGCCGCTCGATAAGATGTTTCATTTGGCTCGAGATGAATTTGACCGTCATCGACTGAACTGAACTGTTTTTTCTGGTAAACTACATCCCTAATTGAGTTGGGAAAGTCAGCGGACCTAACCCTGTTTAGTACGACAGCACCAACCGCTACCTGTCCATTGTAGGGTTCACCCCTGGCTTCAGCATGAATAACCCGGGCCAGCAGTTCGAACTCATTTTCAGATAGATCCGGCAGTTCGGGTAGACCTGGTGGCTCGACATAACCTTGGTCACGCGCGGCCTGTCCGATTCTTGATAAGGTGATTAAGAGCAAAGCCAGGGCCAGGCCACGGTAAAAATCGTCTCTTTCGATCGAAGCTGCTCTTGCTCGCGGAGTCAACCAGGGTAAAGGGAGTACAGACAAGATTGAATAACTGAGTAGTAATATTGCTGTTAATAAACAGATATATTTTTTGCTGGAATTGAACACGATTAACTACCACCCAAGGACAACAATAACCCCAGTACGGCGATTGCACCAATCCCGTAAAGATAGCTCTGGTAGTTACCCTTTTCTTGCTTAAGTTTTTCAATCTCATGGACCCTTGTCGTAACCAGATTGCGGAGTTCATTAACTTCTTCCTGTAATTGATTGACCCTGGTCAGGACAATAGTCTGTTTATCTTCCAGCCCCTGAACGACACTGTCACTTAGATTTAACCGGATAGAATCCAGTTGCTGATTCTGGGCACTAATCCGGGCTTGGTTTTGTGTAACTTTCTCTTCCAGACTCTGGAAAGACTGGTCAAGTTTTTGTATTTGCTGTTCCAGTTGGGTTATCTTAATAATGCTGTTGATAATTGTTGACACATCATTTTCAACATTGCTTAGATCTTCATTCAGTTTAGCTATTTCTACATCAATTGCTTCGATCATGTATTTATCCTGGCTTTTATTCTTCTCTTCCAGCTCTTGAATTCTTTTGTTTAAAGAAACTCTTTCTTCAGTTAGCATTACCAGTTCTTCACGCAAATTATTGGAAAGGATTGCTAAGTCACGGCTAAGATCCGGAGGGATGGCCTGAGCTCCACCGCTTTCGATACTTTCCAGCATCCGCCCTACGACTTCAGCAAGTTCATAGCGGGAAACCTTATCTTGCCCCCGGAAAGTTCCGTCTTCATATAAGGAAAATAGTCCTTTGTTGATCAGCTCTGTTATATTTTGAAATGCCCAGTGGCCGGTCGAGACATCTTTAATTTCAACTGCCCCAACGGAAAAAGTATTCAGTACCAGCAGTGATAATATGATTAAAATAATCGCTTTTCTCAATTTAACTTCCTCCTTTATTTAAAAATATAATCCCTTAATCTGACTTCAATTTGTCGATTAGCTTGATCTAAAAGCTCGGCGCTTTTCCATTCAATGCTATGCTTACCCGGTTTATTTACCCGGAAGAAGATACTGCCTAAAGAACCGGCTGGGATATCAACCGGTAAGGAACCGGCAAAAGTGATCACATTTTGCTTTATTTCGGGTTGTGACCAGGGGAGAAATCGGCCGTCTTTAATAAAGAAATTGCCGGGATGGACTAAGATCGGCTGCAAAAATTCGGGATCATATTTAAGATTAAAGGTAAATTTTTCAGCCGGATGCTCATTTTTAATGTTGGCAGCCATCAGATCAATCCTGATATAATTTCGTTTCCCCTCCTCCTCTTCACCAAGCTCACTCATTTCCATGTAGAGTAATGGCTCTAAATCCGGTAGTTTTAAATTATGATAGCTTTTATTTACCCGATAGCCATGTAGGGCTCGAACATCAACCTCAACGGGCAGAGATATTCCTCCAATCCGGGAGTCTGCTTTTAGTTGCCAAGTAATATTAACACTTTCCCCGGAGGCAATATTACCAACATATCTCTTTAGTTTTTCCATTTTGGCCCCAAACAGTCCGGGGGGGGTTTTTAATTCGGCAGTTACCCCTTTGAGGGTTGAATCCCCGCTATTACTAATCACTGTTTCGATCCGGAAGGGGTTAGGTTCAAGTTTTCCCTTAATAACTGCCAGCTCATCTTTTAAATTTATCTTTACATCCAGAGCGGGTGGTCCAGCAAAGCTAATTCCCCGTTCAACCTGATTAGGATCAGTATTATCAGCCTCGACCTTGACCTGGTAAGTTACTCCTTCGGGCAGGGCTTTAGCTGTTGATTTAACATCCCAGACAACCTGGGCCATTCCACCGGGAGCAATGTCTCCTAAACTCTGGGTTTTATGTTCAACAAATAAGGCGTCATCAATTTTGATCTGAATCCGCACATTTTTGGCGGTTATTTCTGATGTATTTTCAATATAAGCAATAATTGGGAAAGTCTTTTCCGGTGTATCAAAGGTTACCTCGGCAGGTGATGTAACTCCCAACGATAAAAGCCCGGGAACAATGGTGATGCCACCAAGTCCATAATATGTTGTATAATTGATTTCTTGTCCGGGTTCAAGTATTTCCGGGGTCCAGTACATCGCAATCGCACTGTCAATTTCATATTCCCCTTTTCGCAAAAAATCTTCACCGGGATTAAAGTCAAAATCCCAGACTCCGTCGGCCAGACTACCCCAATCAGCTAAATTAACCCGATCCGGCGGGTTGGCCTGTTCAGCGGTAAAGGTACCCTGTGATGTCACATTGGGGTTACTCAAACTGTCAAAAGCCAGCCAAAATTCCGGTAATTGTTTTTGATAATAAAGCTGATCGGCAGTAACGGCATCCTCGCCAAACCGGAAAGGAGCACCGTCATTCTGGCCCAACATCGTATCAAGCATAATTCTTAAGCCAATTTTTTGTCGTTCTGTTCCTTTATTCTGAACATTATATTTTATTTCAACAGAATCGTATAATCCGGTAGTAGAGCTTTTCACGATTGTTAAAAGCTGTTCTACCATGATTCCGCTATCAAATTCGCTAATTGTGGAAATAGCATTTCCTTTAACCTGGGGAGATTGAATTACTTTGCCATAATTGGCCTCACGCCCTGCTCTTCTACCGGTAAACCCTCCAAAGACATGATATTCACCGTTTTTCCAGAGGGTAGTATATGATGTCCAGGGGATCGGTCGACCATAGACCAATG
This sequence comes from Halanaerobiales bacterium, assembly GCA_022360715.1. GTDB lineage: Bacteria > Bacillota > Halanaerobiia > Halanaerobiales > DTU029 > JAKSCG01. Next base: position 18,363 of record JAKSCG010000010.1, on the reverse strand, counting down.
GTTTATTATTATCATTAGTCCGGAAAGGGGCTCCCCCGGTAGTTTCAATTGCAAACCTACCCTGTCCGTTCTGGTCTGTGTTTACTACAATTACTACATACTCATTTCCCAAACGAAGATTACTATATTGATCTGTTTCGGTAAAAAAATCAGCAGCACCGGTCAGACCGGTCAATATACTTATTAAAATCATCGTATATAGTAAAATTTTTTTCAAAAATATCACCTCCAAATTTGATTTTTTTAGAAGGTTATTTCTCCTGCTTTGACATCAACTAGCGGGTTCCCATTATCATCAAATTTATAGTCGATCAAAATAGTTAATGAGTATGCTTGCTGAAATTCTTTGAATTTCCAGCCTCGCTCCAGGGTTAGCTGAGCTGTTCGGTCCATTTGTTCGATCCCGGAAGAACTGATTATCTCTGTTTTTGCTACCTGGCCGGAACTGTCCACAAAGACCCTTAGTTCAACCTTCCCTACTAATTGTTGAGAAACCAGGTCTTTCGGATAATTGGGGATAGGTGCCCCCTTTTCACCGGCTTTAGGTGGGGCGGGCGGCATAATTTCTGCCGGTTCTATCTCCCTTTCCGGTACTGGTTCAACCGCTTTATTTTCCGTTTTGGACTCATTAACTTCAATTTCTAAAGGACTATTTTCACTGGTCATAACCGCTGAATTATTTTCATTGACGACCTCCGGCTCTGGTTGGCTTATTGGCTGTGGTTGAGGCTCTTCTTTTGCTTTCGGTACCGGGAGGGGTTCGGGTTTTTTTACTTGTTCTACCACCGGTTCCGGCTTTGGTTTCGGCTCAGCTTTTGGTTTGGGAGCAGGAACAGGCTTAGGCTCTGGCTTTGCTTCCGGAACAGGCTTGTCTATTTTTTTTACTGGTTCAGTCGTTTGCGAATCGACTTGATATTCGACTACCTGCATAAAGGCAAATTCTCTTTCAGCCAACTCGTCACCGGGAATAGTTAAACCGGCAAAAGGGAATAGCAAAAAAAGGACGGTATGAAAGATAAGTGATATAATAACATAAAGATAAAAACGGTCAATCTTTTTATGATTATGCATTTTTAACTACTCCTTTTTTTCAGCAGCCAGAGCAAGCCGGTAAATTCCCACCTGTCGTAAATTATCCATTACCGCGACTATATGTTTATACATTACATTTTGATCAGCATTAATAATTGCTACAATTTGATTATTCTTAGCAAATTTTTCTGTGGCAATCTGCTGTAAGCCCGTAGCTGATAATATTTCTCCTTGATAATATATTTTACCGGTCCGATCAATGTCAATAATAATGTTTTCATCCTTTTGTTGAGAAACGGTAACTGCTCTAGGAAGTTCCATATCAATGCCGGTAGGGGTTGTCCGGAAGGTGGTAAACAACATAAAAAAGACCAGCAAAAAGAAGATAACATCGATCATTGGGATAATATTAATCGAGGACTTTTTCTTAAGAGTACTTTTGTACATGGTTTTCACCCCGGCTACCGACTACATCCATAATATCAACCATGCTCAGGTTCATTTCATGGGCTTTGCTTTCTACTATATTGGTAAAATAAGAATAAAAAATTGCGGAAGGTATCGCAATAATTAAACCAAGGGCGGTACTGATCAAAGCAGCGGCAATTCCGCTACTAACTTGACTAGCCCCGGCAATACCGGCTGCAGCACCCAGAATATTAAAACTGGTAATGATCCCAAGTACAGTACCAAGCAAACCCAATAAAGGAGAGATCATGGCAATAACATCAAGGATCGGCAGGTGTTTCTCCATTTTTTTAATCTCATCTTCACCCACTGCTTGCAGGACTTCCCGAATTCGGGCGGGGTCCTCACTATGATGGGATAAAGCGGTAGCTAGTAGTTTAGCATTGGGGCCTTTTTCCCCTTTTAACTCATTGAGGGCTGTTAGAATGTCGTTCTGTTCTACCAGGAGTTCGATCTTTTTGATCAGCCGGAAACTGCTATCCCGGTAACGGAGAAAAAAGATGGCTTTTTCCAGGATAACGGCAACACTAAAGACAGATGCAATTAAAAGCGGGATACTCATCGGTCCTCCTAACGATAAAAAACCCCAGATTTGCTTCAGATCCAAGTTAATCACTCCTTATTTTGAAAGTTGCTCCATACTAAATAATTTCGCCATAAATAATTGTTTTCCTGCTTGTCTTAAAAAAATGGTAAAGACCTCTGGAATTTAGTCCGGAGGTCCTTATCATCAATCAACAATCATATTTTTGGCATCGTGGAGAATTTCATCGAGTTCTTCTGTGCTGATCTCAACCCCCCTTTTTTTGATCAATGTTTTAATATTTTCATCATATTTTTCCGTATAGTCAAAAAAAGTCTCCTCCAGTCGTTTAATCATATTATTTGACATCCTGTGACCCCTTTCTTCCTAAGAAATTTTAGCTAACTCTACGGTTGAGTTCAACTATATTAATTATATTATCTGTTAAGGAAGTAAGTTATACCGGTTTAGTTAAGAAAAAGTATTTTACAGATAAATACAGCGGCAAGATATCCGGCTAAGTCTGCCAGTAAACCTACGGTAATTGCATATCTGTACTTTTTAATTCCAATAGCGCCGAAATAAACGGCAACGATATAAAAGGTGGTTTCAGTACTGCCCTGGATAGTTGAGGCCAATATCCCGATAAAAGAATCAGGTCCATATTCCTGAAAAATATGGCTGATATAGGAAAGCGAACCACTACCCGATAAAGGTCGTAAAAAAATTAGTGGCGTAATCTGATCAGGTATACCTAGTCTGCCGGTTAAGGGGTTGAGTAATTTTATTAATAAATCCATTGCACCTGAGGCCCGAAAAACATTGATCGCTACCATCATGGCCAGGAGATAAGGAAGAATTTTCAAGGCGGTATTTAGACCATTTTTGGCACCGTCAGTAAATGAATCATAAACCTTGACCCCTTTCAAATATCCATACAAAATAATCGAAACTACCAGGACAGGGATACTCCAGCTAGATATTTGCTGTAATAAGGCTAACAAGTAAATCACTCCTGTGAAAATAGCCGGAAAGTTCGATCGCAAATTAGGGCAGTTAACGTGGAGAATGAGGTGGCAAATAGGGTGCTGAGCAAGATCAGCGAGGGACTGCCGGAGCCGCTGGCAACTCTCAGGCTAATGATCGTGGCCGGAACCAGGGTAAGACTTGAAGTGTTAAGGGCGAGTAATGTACACATCGGGTAAGTAGCCCGTTCGGAATCTTTATTTAAATCATGTAAGTCCTGCATCGCTTTGATCCCTAACGGAGTAGCTGAGTTACCCAATCCCAACAGATTGGCCGTTAAGTTCATCATGATCGAAGCAGCAGCCGGATGATCTTTGGGAATATCAGGAAAAATAAATCGGATCATCGGCTGGATTAAACGCCCTAAACGCTCGATTAGTCCTGACTCGCTGGCTATATTCATTAATCCCATCCAGAGAGCCATTGGACCGATCAGGCTAATAATAATTTGAACACTAGTTGTTGTCCCTTCAAAAATAGCCTGTGAGACCTGATCGATCCTGCCTGTGAAAGCGGCGGTGATTACACCTGATAAGATCATACCCAGCCAGAGAAGATTAACCATTAATTACCTCTCCTTTAATCCCACCATTTTTTTAAAAAATTTAACCAATTATTAATAAAAACATCTTCTATATCCTGATGACTATACCCTTTTTGGGTAAGAGCCCGGTGTAAATTGGACAATTTACCGACATCCTCCAAGCCGGACGGTGTACTGGAAATACCGTCATAGTCGGTTCCCAGTGATATATGTCTTTTCCCGACCAAACCTCTTATATAATCTATATGATTAATCACATCATTTATTTCTGTTTTTCCGTTTTTATTTAATAAAAACGGAGCAAAATTAATTCCGACGTGTCCCCCTTTTTCCGCCAGGGCGATAATCTGCTGATCGGTCAGATTTCTCGGGTGAGGGCAGATCGTATAGCAATTAGAATGGGAGGCAATTGCCGGTTTTTCACTAAATTTTATCACATCCCAAAAACTGGTGGGAGCCAGGTGGGAAACATCAATAATTATATCCAGTTTATTCATTTCTTTGATTACTTCCCTTCCTAATAATGTTACACCTCCGTTAGCCGCAAGTTCGCCAACTCCGTCGGCTAATTGATTGCGCTGATTCCAGGTGAGTTGGATCATTCTTACCCCTAACCGATGAAGGATTCTTAAGGCTGATAAATCAAAAACCGCTTCTGCACCTTCGATCGATAAGATAGCTCCAATTTTCCCTTGGGAAAGGACTCGCTCCACATCCGCATATTCCCTAATCAATTCTAATTGTTCGGTTTGCTCTAGCAATTGGTAAAAACGATCAATTATTTGGATTGTCCTTTTCAAAGCCAGGTCAGGTTTATTTTCCTCCTCAACATAAATAGCAAAAACCTGAATGCTAACCATTCCTTTCTTTAAACGAGGCAGATCGATCTGAAAGGATTTGTTTTCTTTTTGAAAACTATATTGATTAGATTTAAAAAAGTTTAATAAGGTATCAGTATGTCCGAGAAATGATTGCATTTTCTTTTCCTCCTCTTTGTCAAACAAAATTAAGGTACAAAAAAATCCATATCTGCAATGGAGTGGGCTTTTCTTAATGTATTTAGTTTAGAGCAAAGAAAGGTAAAAAAGCTGACATTAAAAAATCCTGTTTGCCCAAATAAGACAAACAGGTCCAATGATTTATCTTGGCTCCACAATTAACTTAATTGCAGTTCTTTCCTCTCCGTCAATTTCAATATCGGTAAATGCGGGGATACAAATTAGATCAATTCCACTGGGAGCAACAAAGCCTCTTGCAATTGCTACTGCTTTTATACCTTGGTTTAAAGCTCCTGCCCCAATTGCCTGTAATTCGGCACTGCCGCGCTCTCTTAGCACACCGGCCAGAGCGCCTGCTACTTTATTGGGGCTTGATTTTGCTGATACCTTTAATACTTCCATGCTAGTAAAATACCTCCTTGTATTGTTAAAATTATCTATTCATATATATTATATTAGTCATCCCCTAAAAAATTCCTTCTTTTTTATTAAAAAAATTCAAAAATATTTCAATCATTTTCTAAAATACGGTATATCTTGTTGGTTAAACCTGTTTTTTCATTGATCTTAACGACTAATCCGGCCAACTGGTATTGACCGTTAGCCACATCATAGCGATGAGGAATTCCGGTAATAAAACGCTCAATGACTGCTTGCTTGGACATGCCGAGAATAGAATCAACTGCCCCGGTTAGGCCCAAATCAGTAATATATCCGCTTCCCCTGGGTAGAATTTGTTGATCAGCGGTCTGGACATGAGTATGAGTGCCGACAATACAGGCTACTTGTCCATCAACATAATGGGCAAAGGCCAGTTTTTCGCTGGTTGCTTCAGCATGAAAATCTACTACAATAAAATCTGAATCTTTTTTTATCATAGCTATATGCTGATCAAAAACACTAAAGGGGTTATTATAGCCGTTCATAAAGGTCTGTCCGATCAAATTAATGACGGTAATCCGATACTGGTTGATTTGGTATGTCGCCCAACCTCGCCCCGGTGCTGCCGGACTATAATTCAATGGTCGAATAATTCTGGCATCTTGTCCGATGAAATTAAAAATATCTTTATTATCCCAGGTATGATTGCCCATCGTAAGACAATTTATCCCATAATCAAATAATTCATCAGCTACCTTTCTGGTCAAACCAAAACCCCCGGCGGCATTTTCACCGTTCGCAATGATAAAATCAATCTGATATTTATTCTTAATTGACGGGAGTAAAGCCCGGACAGCTTTTCTGCCTGTTCTACCAACAATATCACCAATCAAAAAAATATTCATCAACATAGCTCCTTTTTATTTAAAAAGGGCTCCAACCGGAGCCCGAATTTTCGAGTTTATTTTGCATATTCTACTGACCTGGTTTCACGGATTACAACTACCTTAATTTGTCCTGGATAATCTAGGCTATTTTCAATATTTTGCGAAAGGTCCCTGGCCAATTTAGAAGATTTAGCATCATCAAGTCGTTCAGATTCTACGATTACGCGCAACTCTCTTCCGGCCTGGATGGCATATGCTTTTTCAACTCCATTGTACGTATTAGCAATTTCCTCTAATTCTTCGAGGCGTTTTATATAGGATTCCAGCGTTTCCCGTCTTGCTCCAGGTCTAGCAGCTGAGATGGCATCAGCAGCTGATACTAAAACAGCCTCGATTGATTGAAATTCAATATCACAATGATGAGCGGCAATTGTATGAATAACCCTTTCCGTTTCTCCATATTTTCTGGCAAGATCAACTCCAATTTTGACATGAGGTCCTTCGATCTCATGATCGATCGATTTACCGATATCGTGCAACAATCCACCACGTTTGGCCAGATTAACATCAGCACCTAATTCTGCCGCCATGATCCCGGCCAGGTGTGAAACTTCCAGCGAGTGTTGTAACACATTCTGTCCATAACTCGTCCTGAATTTTAATCTGCCCAGGAGTTTTATTAATTCGGAATGAAGCCCGTGTACATCGGCATCAAAGGTCGCCTGTTCACCCACTTCTCTAATATGATTATTCAGCTCACTTCTGGCTTTTTCGACCATTTCTTCGATGCGGGCTGGATGTATTCTGCCATCAACAATCAATTTTTCCAGTGTAATTCTGGCAATCTCTCTTCTAATTGGATCAAAGCCGGAAATAACAACTGCTTCTGGTGTATCATCAATAATTAAATCAATGCCGGTCAAATTCTCCAGGGTTCGAATATTCCTACCTTCCCGACCGATAATTCTACCCTTCATCTCGTCATTGGGTAGAGCAACTACTGAGATGGTAGTTTCCGCTACATGATCAGCCGCACATCGTTGGATAGCCAGTGAAACAATCTCACGTGCCTTCTTTTCCGCTTCTTCTTTAGCTTTAGCCTCTTTGTCCTTGATCAGTTTGGCAAACTCATAATCCAGTTCGTCCTCAACCTTTTTAAAAAGGTAGTCCTTAGCCTCACTTTGTGTAAAATTAGAAACCTTTTCCAAAGTCCTAACCTGTTCTTGTTTTATATTAGACAGTTCTTTTTCTTCTTTATTTAAATGGGTTTCTTTATCACGAATACTCTGTTCTTTTCTTTCCAGGGTCTCTGTTTTTCGATCAAGGGATTCTTCTTTATGCATTAAACGGTTTTCTAATCGTTGCAGTTCGCTTCTTCTCCGCTGGTTTTCTTTATCAACCTCTTCTTTTATTTTGTGGGCCGTCTCTTTTGCTTCCAGAATTACTTCCCTTTTTTTCGATTCAGCTTCACGAGCGGTATCCTCACGTATTTTCTTGGCTTCCTTTTCAGCAGATTGGATCCGGGCTTCAGCTATATATTTTCTGATCAAATAACCGATAAGCAAACTGATCGGAATAGCTATTGCATAGAGTACACCTCCATTAATCTTATCCACCTCCAATCGTATTTAGTTTTATTTATAAACAATATAGTAACAAATCTGGAAAACGCCTGTTATTATTTTATCTCTTTTCCCTTAAACTGTCAAGAAAAAGAGTTTCCAACCCATCACGGTAAGTTGAGCTCACTAAAAATAGTTGCGAAAAGATGAATTGAAAACCCCTTTTTTTGTAGATATCTTTTTAATTTAAGAGTCAAATTAACATCAGTTTGATGTTTTCTTAACCACTTTTGGGCCAGAGTTTTACCCATATTAATTTCGATTTCTTCAGTTAATAGTCTGTCCACTACCTCGGTAATAGTCGTACGATTAATCCCTTTATCGGCCAACTCCTGGATTACTAAATATCTTCCACGTGGATAGTTTTTAATCCGGTTTTTAATCCATAATTCTGCAAAACGAAGGTCATTAAGATAATTTAATTCGCTGAGTTGACAGACTACTTGATTAGCTATATCATTACTATACCCTTTTTTCAGTAGTCTATCCCTTATTTCCTGCTGACTCCGGGGACGGTAAGACAGGAGGTAGAGGGCATAACTTTTAGCTTTGTCATAATTTTTTCGGTTCAATCTTAGCCACTCCCACTCCCAAGATTAAGCATTCTCCTCACTAACCGGTTCAATAATTTCCTCCAGTAAGCCTAGTTTTTTCCGTATGTTTTGATCAATTTCTTTTAACAGATCCGGGTTTTCGTTCAAAAAGCTTTTAGCGTTTTCCCGGCCCTGGCCTAGTCGTTCGTCTCCGTAGGAATACCAGGAACCGGCCCGATCAACTATACCGACATTAACTCCCATATCCAGAATACAACCGGTGATCGAAATACCGGTTCCGAACATGATATCAAAGATAGCCTGCCGGAAAGGTGGAGCTACTTTATTTTTAACTACCTTTACTTTAGTTTGATTGCCGACCGCTTCATCTCCGTCTTTAATCGCCTGGGCTCGTCTGATCTCCATTCTAACTGATGAATAAAACTTTAGGGCTCGTCCTCCGGGAGTGATTTCGGGATTGCCGAACATAACTCCTACTTTTTCCCGGATCTGGTTAATAAAAATACAGATTGTGTTTGATTTACTAATTGCACCGGAGAGCTTGCGCATAGCCTGTGACATCAACCGGGCTTGCAGACCGACATGGCTGTCCCCCATCTCACCGTCAATTTCCGCTTTGGGGACCAGGGCGGCAACTGAGTCGACCACAATAACATCAATGGCATTACTTCTAACCAGTGCTTCGGCAATTTCCAACGCTTCTTCTCCGGTATTTGGTTGTGAGATCAGCAAGCTATCGATATTTACTCCTAAATTCTCCGAATACCTGGGATCAAGTGCATGTTCGGCATCAATAAAAGCAGCGATTCCTCCAATTTTTTGGGCTTCAGCGATAATATGGAGAGCCAGTGTTGTCTTACCAGAAGATTCCGGGCCAAAAATCTCGATGATTCTGCCGCGGGGGACACCCCCTACCCCCAGGGCGATATCCAACGGGAGTGCTCCGGTTGATATTACTTCCACATTAAGACCGGCTGCCTCGCCAAGTTTCATAATTGCTCCTTGGCCAAACTGTTTTTCAATTTGCTTAACCGCCATATCCAGGGCTTTTTCCCTTTCACTCTTTGCCACTCAATTCACCTCAATCTCAAAATTTTACTTGAACATAACTTAATTATAGAACATTTGTTCTCAAAAAACAAGTAAATTATGCTGCCCAGACCCTTAAGTAAACGGGAGCAGCCTGGCTGAATATATTTCTTGATAAATTGGTCCCTTTGGACTTAATTCACTTTTGATTAAACTTATTTTATTGATCTTGGTTTTAAGATCAAAGAAATCAAGATCAGTTAGGCTTTTTAACTTGCTAGCAACCACATTTGTTTTACTATTCCTGCTACAACGGGCGATCGTCAGGTGAGGACGATAGGGTTGAGCACTATTTTCAAAACCTAAATCGAGCAATTGAAGGGACAGGTTTTGTTGGAGCCGATTGAGCTCAACTATTCCCTGATCAAGTGCGATAAAAATCGTCCGCGGAGCACCTAAATGGGGAAAGGCAGCAACCCCCTTGAAACTGAGCGGTATTTGCTGCCAGTTATTAGTTATTTCAAGAATAGCCTTTTTTATTCCAGGTACCAGTCCTGGAACTGTTTCCCCTAAGAACTTCAATGTTATATGGAAGTTATCCCGCTTAACCCATCTTAAATTTTCATTGATTTGCGTTTTGAGTATGGTTGTTTTAGTGCTTAACAGATCTTTGATCTCCTCAGACAGATTAGCAGCGATAAATAAACGCATTTAATCATTCCTCTTGAAGTTTTGATAATACGGCACGGGCGTCTTTAAAATTCGGGTTAAGGTGAAGGGTTTTTCTTAATTCGGCGATAGCTGCTTCTTTCATATTTAGCCTGTAATAAACCAGGGCCAGGTAATAATGGCCGTCAGGGTAATTAGGATTTTTCTCGATAGCTGAAGTATATTGAGCAATTGCCTTATAATTATTCCCTTGCTCCAGGTAGATATTGCCAACCGCAATATATGCTTTAACATAATCAGGGTTATATTTAATCGCTTCATTGTAATAATAGATTGCTCGCGGGATATCTTCTTCGTATTTTACCGATATCTCTCCAAGGTAATAATAAGCTCGATAGTTATCCGGTTTTTCGTTAATAATCCTGGTAAACTCTCCTTTGGCCTTGGAGATGTTACCATAATAATAATAAGCCTGGGCTAATCTGGAAGTAACCGGTATAAATAACGGATTCAGTTCCTGACCTTTTTCCAGGATCTTTACGGCTGAGGCATAGTCTTCTTTTTGCAGATAGAGGTTACCCAGACTGAGGTAGATCGACATATCTTCTTTTAAGGTTAAAGCAGTATTAAATATCTCAATTGCCTGGTCAATTTGTCCCATTTCTTTATAAATAGATGCTAAATTGATGTAATCAGCAGTAGTTCCACCTTGACTCAGGGCAATTCTATATTTTTCAGCGGCCATTTCCAGATTACCCAGTCCGTGGTAAGCCATAGCCAGGTCACTGTATAAGGCAGCGGAATTAATGCCGAGCATTTGCGCCTTCTCCAGCTCAAGGCGGGCTTCATTATAAAAAGGGCTGTCAAATTGTTGGTCTTTATTAAGATAAACGGTGCCCAATTTCCAGTAAAGGTAACCAAATTCATAACCATGTTGTTTCAGAATCGCGATGTTTTTTTTGGCTTCCACAATATTATTCAATTTAATCTGAGCCAGGGTCTGATAATATAAGGTATCCTGATGATATTGATTAAGCGCTAGCACGTCATCGAACAGGGTTAGAGCTTGCTCATAATCAGAATGATAGTAGGCTGCTAGTCCCTTTAAAAACAATTGGTCAGGGTTTTGTTCATTAGCCGACAACGGTTGGGTCAGAACAACGAGGATTATTAATACAAGTGAAAAAACACCAGTTTTCATATTACAATCATCTCCTTTTAATTTTACACTTCGGGAGTAATACGGCACGATATTGACACTCCCTAATATATAATTCAAGAACCAGTTATAAAAATCCTGCTGGAAAATACTCAAATTTTTGTTAGATATTGATATAAGTAATACAGGGCATACTGTGAACTCATCCATTTGTTCCAGATTCGGTCGCGATGGAGTTTATGTCGATAGGTTACTGTTTTTTCCCGATCAGCCAAAGCGATAAAAATCAGGCCGACCGGCTTTTCCGCGTTACCTCCACCGGGTCCGGCAATTCCACTAACCGACAGACCGAGGTCGCTTGACATTTTGTTTCTGACCCCTTCCGCCATCTCAGCAACAGACTCCCGACTCACCGCTCCGTGCTTTTCCAGGGTTAATACCTGCACTCCTAATTGTTCTATTTTTGATTGATTGCTATATGTAACCAGCCCGCCGCTAAAATAGGCCGAACTACCTGGAATATCGGTTATTCGATTGCCGAGCAATCCCCCGGTACAGGATTCGGCCAGTGCAAGGGTTAATCCCTTTTTCTCAAGGAGTTGGCCCACTACCTCAGCCAGATCCTGGTCATTATTACTATAGATATATTGAGCTGTCCGTTCCCGGATCGTTTCTTCAGCCCGGTCTAGTAAAAGATCAGCCTTTTGCGCTGAACTGGCTTTGGCCGTAATCCTGAGCTTAACCTCTCCCCTTCCGGCCAGCAAGGCCATCGTGGGATTAGTTTGCCGCTCCAGAATATCCTTCAACTGGGTTTCCAGGGTCGATTCGCCAATCATAAAGAACTTTAAAACCCTTGATTTAATAAGATCCTTACTATATTTCTTTAAATAGGGGATAACTTCAGTTGTCAGCATTGCTTGCATCTCACCGGGAACTCCCGGCATAGCAATGATTGTATAATCCTTTTTCTCCAGCAGTATCCCCGGAGCAGTACCAAGTTGATTCTTGATTATTCTTGCCCCTTCCGGTAAAAGGACCTGTTTGCGGTTATTAGCAGTCATTTGGTAATTGCGTTGCTTAAAATAGTTGACTAAATGTTGCAACAACTCGGACTCCTCTTGCAGTGGACAGCCGGTACTTTCGGCAATTGCTTCCCTGGTCAGGTCATCATCGGTTGGTCCGAGACCACCGGTGGTAATAATCAGTTCTGACCTTTTAATGGCCCTGGCCAGGGTATCGACCATTCTATCCCGATTATCACCGACAGTAGTCATATAATGGATATTAAATCCACTTGCCGTAATTTTTTGGGCGATATAGGCTGCATTTGTATCAATAAGATCACCTAGAATCAGTTCTGTCCCAATTGAGATAATTTCAACAATCACTTAGCTCACCCCACATAGATCATTATATCATAGATCACTGGTAAGTAAAAATACAAAAAGGTTGTTGTCTCTGCTCATCACCGGACAACAACCGAATTGATAAATGAGTTAACACTTGTTTTTAATTAATTGTCGTAATTGATCACCGGAAAAGCGTTCAGCCTCGATCAGTTCGTCCGCTACCTGCCGGATTAATCCCTGATTATCCTTAACAATTATCATCACCTTTTCCTCAATATCCTGCAAAATCCTACTAATCTCCTGGTGAAGTAGTTCGCGGGGAATAGTCTCTTCTCCTACCATCCCCAGCTTGGTCATCCCGGAAAAAATCATTATTTTAGCCATTTGAATTGCTTTTTCAAAGTCATTGCGGGCTCCGGTGCTTTTACTGGAAAGGAGCAGCTTTTCTGCTACTGCACCGGCAATACTGATGCTGATTTGTTCTTCCAGGTAATCTTCTGTCTGTAAATAGAGATCATCCTCCGGATTATGTCTGACATAACCCAGGGCTTTACCACGTGATGTGATCGTAATCGTCGAAACAGAACCGGGCTTGAGGACTTCACTAAGCAGGGCATGGCCCGTTTCATGAACCGCTATTCGGGTTAATTCGGTTTGATTGGGACGCCGGTCCAATTTTTCACCCATAATTACCTTGTCGATCGCTTCAATAAAATGTTTTTGCTTAATTTGGGGGGTATCTTCCCGTAAAGCCAGAATTGCCGCTTCATTAGTCAGATTTTCCAGATGGGCACCAGAGAACTGGAAGGTTTCACGGGCTATGCTTTCCAGCTCAACATCTTTAGCGAGCGGTTTATTGGCAGTATGAATCCTCAAAATACTTAAACGGGCCTGCTTGCTGGGTAGTTCGACCTGGACAATCCGGTCAAATCTGCCCGGTCGTAATAAAGCCTGATCCAGAATGTCAATCCGGTTGGTGGCGGCAATAATTAAGAGCTGGATCTGATCATCGACCGACAAACCGTCCATCTCAACCAGCAATTGATTTAAAGTCTGATCATATTCCAGATGGCTACTAACTTGACCCCGCTTACTACCCAATACATCAATCTCATCAATAAAGATAATGGCACTGGATTTATTATTCTTCCGGGCTAACTGGCGGGCATCATTAAAAAGATTTCTTACCCTTTTAGCCCCAAGTCCGGCATACATCTCAATAAATTCACTCCCGGAAGCGGACCTAAAAACAGAATCAGTATAATAGGCGGCTGCTTTAGCTAACATAGTCTTCCCGGTGCCAGGCGGCCCACTTAATAAAATGCCTTTAATCGCCCGGATTCCCATATGTTTGATCCCATTAAGATCTTTGACAAAATCCAGGGCTTCAATCAGTTCCTTTTTAGCTGAATCCTGACCACCAATTTTATTAAATTCAATACTAGGAATCTTTTTATTAAGGGCCTGCTGTCGAGAAGTAGTACCGGCAATTCCGTTTTGGGTAAGCATTTGATAGAGAAATATGCCCAAAATGCCTAGGAATAGCAATGGCAGGATATTAAATCCTTCGATCAGCAGGATAATTAAGCTGCCGACACCTATTCCGATTCCGATCTCTTTAACCATTACTACCACCCCCTGCCTGGTTTAGGGTTAATGACTTATGGTAGGGGATGCGCTGATATAATGAACTTTTACCATCGTCCAGTTGCAAAAAAAGGGCCTGATGATCGATCCATAGTTTATAATCAGCCAGTTGGTTGGCTTTTACGATCCGACTAATATTCTTTTCCATGGTAACAAATTGACTGGTAGCCATTCCTTCAAATAATGCGTACTGTAACTGATAATAGACCTGGTCTAATTGCTTAGAATCCGTATTTTTAACTATTATTTTACCTTTCTTACTTCCCAGGTGTTCAGCCGCAATTTGGTCGATCTCTTGATAGAGATGATAAAAATCAATATCGGGCCGAAAAGTAATCTGTAAGTCGATTTTACCATTAGAATTAATCAGCAGAAAATCTTTAATTTCCGTAAAGGATTTAAGTCTGTCCTGTAAGGGACGTTCGATATTATAAATCTTCAACAGATGATTAACAGTAAAAAAAACCAGGATTACTACAATTATTGCCAACAAAATAATATTTATTCTTAGTCCTTTAAACTCCATTTAAAAAACACCTTCCCTTCAACCTTTCAATAACTTGTCCCTCGTCAAAATTATAACATAAAACTAACTAATGTTTCTAGTAGATAACGTAAGCAATCTTTTCCAGCAAAAAAAAACCAGCAATCCTGGTCTTTTTTGCTGATTAATCCTCTTGGTCATTGATATCATAATAATTAATCGAATTATACTTGAAATTTTTTCGGCTAATATAATGCTGGAACTTTTTCTTAATCAACTTGCGAAAAATTATTCTGCTTGGTGGGATAATTAAGGCTAATCCAGTTAGATCGGTTAGTAATCCGGGAGTTAACAGCATTGCTCCCCCAATTAAAATAAAAAGACCTTCAATTAATTGGTCGGTAGGCATTTTCCCCCGGGCCAGAGCATCCTTTATTTTGTTAATGATTTTAAAGCCCTGACTCTTCGCCAGTGTAGCCCCGATAACTCCGGTTACTGCCACCAGGACGACTGTTGCTAAAGCCCCAATTAAGCTACCCAATCTAATCAATAAATACAATTCAACCAGTGGGACTAAGGTAAATAGTAATAAAAGCTTGATCAACAATATTTTCACCTCGATTATCAAATTTATCTCACTTTACTCTTCTTGAAAGAAATCAAGCCCAGTATGGCGGAAATAATCTATTCCGGAATAAAGGGTCACCGCTACCGCTAACCAGACCAAAATGTCCGGTAAATAAAAAGGCAATTCAATAATTTCCGGATCGACAATAAGCGCAATAATGGTGGTAATTTGCAGTTTAGTTTTCCATTTTCCCCACTTACTGGCGGTAATAACAATACCTTCACTAGCGGCCACAACCCTTAATCCGGTTATTGCTAGCTCTCGTCCAATAATTATTATTGCAGCACCGGCTGATATTTCTTGCATTGCGACAAAAGATATTATCGCCGCGGAGATTAAAAGTTTATCAGCTACCGGATCAAGGATTTTTCCAAATTTAGTGACGAGCCGATGCTTTCGGGCCAGATAACCATCCAGACTATCAGTTATAGCAGCCAGGATAAAGATGATTAACGCTACAAACACACCAAAATCAAGACTGCTTTTGCCCCAAAATAGGAATCCCATAAATACTGGAATCAGTAAGATCCGTAATACAGTTAATTTATTTGGTAAATTCATCTCTGTTCGCCCCTATCAAGTCGTATTCATAGGCCTCTTTAATTATACACTGGACAAGATCGCCGGTTTTTAAAGCTTTAGCCGGCAAATATATTTGGTTATCAATTTCCGGAGCATCATATCTGGAACGCCCCAGGGCCATATTATCATTAATTTGATCAATGATTACTTCCAGAACCTGCCCGATCAGCTGCTGGTTTTTATGATATGATATCTTTTGTTGAATTTCCATGAGCTGATTATGCCGCTCTTCTTTAACCGCAGCAGATAAATGGTGAGGCAGTTTAAATGCAGCCGTATCCTCTTCGGCTGAATACTTGAAAACACCCAGTCGTTCAAACTCTACCTCTTTGACAAAAGACAATAGATCCATAAAATCATGTTCATCTTCACCGGGGAAACCGACAATTAAGGAGGTCCTCAAATTAATCCCGGGGACCCTTTTTCTGAGTTTGGAAATTAGTTGAAGCAGCTCAACCCGCTTTCCCCTTCGCTTCATTAAATGCCTTATCCTATCGGAAGAATGTTGAATCGGTATATCGAGGTAATTACAGATTCTATCTTCATGTGCGATTAAATCAATTAGTTGATCAGAAATATTTTCCGGATAATTATACATCAGGCGTAGCCACTTTAGCTCCTTGACCTTTAATACCTCTTTGATTAAAGCCGGTAAAGATGGTTGACCGTAAAGATCCAGGCCATAGCTGGTTAAATCCTGGGCGATCAATATAATCTCCTGTACACCCATCGCCACCAGCTTGGTCACCTCAGCTTTAACATCAGCCATTTCCCGGCTATATTGGGGTCCCCTAATCTGAGGAATACTACAGTATGTACAATTATTATTACAACCTTCCGAGATTTTAAGATAAGCATAATGTGTAGCAGTCAAAAGCCTGGGATTACTGGCTTGATAAGCAAAAGTCGGCTTAGCAATCCTGCTAACTTTCTGTCCTTTTAATACCTGGTCCAGTACTTGACCAATTTGATCGAATGTACCGGTGCCCACTATTGCATTGATTTCCGGTAATTCCTGTAGCAGTACATTTTTATAACGCTGGGCTAAGCAACCGGTGACGATAATGGCCTGACAGTTCCCTGCTTCCTTTAGCTGACCGGCCCGGATAATCGTTTCGATCGATTCTTCCTTGGCATCCTGGATAAATCCACAGGTATTAATAATAATTACATCGGCGGCAGCAGTATTATTAACTATCCGTAAATCGGGTCTTTCCCGTAATAACCCGGCCATAATCTCGCTGTCAACCTGGTTTTTCGAACAGCCAAGCGAGATCAGATTTACTTTTATCATCTGTTTCTTCCTTTCTTTTCTGCTACGCTTCATTTGCAGAAAAAAAGCCCACTCTATGGGCTTGACTCAATAATAAATATATTATAAACCGAAAACAATAGATATTCAAGGAGTTTAAAAAAAATTTATCAATTATCGACTCAACTAACATTTTTAAAATATTCAAAAAATATCACAAAAAACAAAATCCGGTGGAAAAACCCCGGTTTTTGTTTGGTCGGGCTTCCCGGATTTGAACCGGGGACCTCACGCCCCCCAGACGCGCGCGCTACCTAACTGCGCCAAAGCCCGTTAAGCAAAAATTATTATACATAAATCCGCTTGCTTTGTCAAGAATTATTTAATAAAATCCTTTCTTTTAAGCAAAGTGATGGTCTGCTCGGGCTGGTCGGTAACCAAAAAAACCTCCTGGACGGAAGAACTGTTTTTACCCAGTAACTTAATCCCGCTGGAAGTATTATATTTTATCTGTAAATAGGGAGGAAAGCCACTCCCCTTTCTCCGATTAATCCGGCCCGGAATAATACTTTTAATCGTTGACAGCTCAGCCAGGTCTTTCAATAGGGGTAAAATATCACTAATAATTGTATGCTCCTGTTTTATTTTATTTCCACGGTGCTTCCCGGACAAACGATCACATCCCTTATATAAAAATTATATCATTCTCCTTTAGTTAAGACAAGAAATAAAATGAAAACTGGCAAAGAAGTAGATATAATATTTATATAAAGCAACCATGAATAGTATACATTAAGAAACAATGAGATATAAGCAAGATAAACGAGATAATATAGTATAATCGTAATTAAGTCTTATTTTTGGCCGAAAAAAAACTTGACCAATCCCCCTTTTCTTTATTATAATTGTTTTTGCATCAAGCGAAAAGTTTAATCATACAGGGGTGTGGCTCAATTGGTAGAGTAGCGGACTCCAAATCCGTTGGTTGCGGGTTCAAATCCTGCCACCCCTGCCATTTTTAGGTGCTAACGTAGCTCAATTGGTAGAGCAGCTGACTTGTAATCAGCAGGTTAGCGGTTCAAGTCCGCTCGTTAGCTCCATTTTTATTATTGAGATAACAGGGATTATCAAGGTTACATATAACTTTTGATAATCCTTTTGTTTTTGAACTTGACACCCTAAAACTATTCTTTTACTTCGCTCAACTTACTACTCCTTGATTTTTTTTTATAAGGGCCTGGGAGCTAGGCCGGGAGGAGTTAATACATCTCATGTTAAGGTTAATTCTTCGTGGTTCTCTTAGTATCAATGTGAAGACGAGTTTAAATACATCTCATGTTAAGGTTAATTTATAAGATTGAACTGGAACCTCAGGTCCATCAACCTGTTTAAATACATCTCATGTTAAGGTTAATTTTGAGCTTATCCAGTTCCCTTCTAAGCTCTTCTCGGGTTTAAATACATCTCATGTTAAGGTTAATTCGAAGACGAGCCATTAGTACAGCCAGATTCTGAAGGTTTAAATACAT
>JAKSCG010000235.1 GCA_022360715.1 Halanaerobiales bacterium | reverse complement strand
TGAACAAGTAATTAATCCGAGGAGTAATAATAATACACATATAGAAAAACCAAATACTAGCTATAATCCAATAACAAAGTCACTAAAAAGTTTTGGGGAGATTGCCAAAGGTTTGTGGGGTGCTGCTGATGAACGGCGTAAACATGCCCTTGATTCACCATACGATTTTGCAAACTATATGACTATCGGGATATTGGATGCAACTTGGGCCGGAGCAAAGGCAAAGGCATCAAAAAAGTATGACTCAGTATATGATTTTGCTAATTGGATTACTATTGGTACAGTAGATACCTTTAGCGGGGTCTTAAACCCAGATGAGTTATTTTCCGCTGAACATTGGATGGATAGTCTTGGAGCAGCTGCCATAGTTACTGGTGGAATAAAAATGGCAGACAAAGTGGCTCCAGGCATTGTATCTGTTAAAGATGATATAGCTAGGGTATATGATGATTTGTTTAAGAAGAAGACAATGGGGGCGATAAATCTTAGTAGAAGTCAGCAGAAACACATTAATAAACTCGATAATTTGATAAAAAACCATTTGAAGGAAACTGACTTCTCTGGTGCTTTACGTGACTTACAAGGAAATCCTGTACCAAAGCCAGGTGGAGGTTATTGGAACCATCTTGGAGAAATGCAAGATACACTAACTGGATTACAAAGAGTTCAAAAAGGTCTTAAAGGTTCTTTAAAGAATCCAAATTTGGACTCAGCAACTAGACAGTTTTTGCAGGATTCTCTAGACAATGCAACTCATTACATTCAAAAAAATAATGATTTAGGAATAAAGTAGGTGATAAATTTTGAAAAAAGATATATCAATTGAGGAGATTGAGATTATAGAAGGAATTGTCTATGACAGTAAATACGAGAATCAATACTCATTGCCAGCTTGGTATAAGAGTATTCGCAACAAAAATCTATCTCAATTGTCAGATGGAAATTTAGCTAGATTAATTAGGCAAGGCATGTATTTAAAACATATTCTCTTTGAATGCATAAACAGGCTCTATAAAAATCCATTTAGGGGAGAAAAGTATTATGGTGAGCTAATTGAAGTTTTATCAAAAAATATTGATGTTTCTTTTTGGAAAGAAAATGAAGAATGCAAAAAACATATGCATAATTTCCTAATTCACTTTGACTCAAATGTTTCAGTTGAAAACTATAAAGAACTTGGTGATTTTGAAAAAGATGAAATAATGAAATCTGTTAATCAATTGAGCA
This sequence comes from Halanaerobiales bacterium, assembly GCA_022360715.1. GTDB lineage: Bacteria > Bacillota > Halanaerobiia > Halanaerobiales > DTU029 > JAKSCG01. Next base: position 3,686 of record JAKSCG010000235.1, on the reverse strand, counting down.
GAGACATAAAGTAGAAATTAATTACTTGCGGTGAGTAGTGTTTATTACTCATCGCTTTTTTGTATGAAATCGGGAAGGGGACATTTCTGTTGTCATGTTAGCCAACACTTCTATTTTACTGATTTTGACGGTTTTTCTGCATTAGAAAACAGGTGTCTTTTCTACATTTAAATTAGGAATGAAGCAAGGAGCAATTCTATTACTTCATTCCTATTTAAATTTTCTGCAAAGCAGAAAAAAGAATATCTTAAAAATCTTTTCCCTTCCCAATAAAAATGATTGATCAAAGCAGCTATGGTTACGTCTATGATCTAGCAGGAAATTTAATCAAAAAGGGGAATAGATACAGTATCAGGAATAATACAGTCACATTCACCGCCACAGAGGGTGAAGGGGTAGAGTATTATGCCTATGAGTATAATTTACAGAACAGGCTGGCCCGGGTCAAAAAGAACGGAGAGATAGTAGCCGAATTCCGCTATGATGCGGAAGGAATGAGGATTAAGGCGCAAGAAAAGCTGGAAGAAAAACAGAGTACGCGGACGACATACTATATCTATGGCTACAGTGGGAAGGTATTGCTGGAAGAGAGCCGGGAAAGCGTCTCACCGGAGCTAAGCTATGCTAGTTACATCTATGCCTTTGGCAAGACATTTGCTAAAATAGATGGGATTATTGGGGTAAGTACAGAGATAACCTATTTCCATTATGACAATTTAGGCTCAACCAAATTGATGACCGAGCAGGACGGTAAAATCGTGATGGAGCAGGATTATCTGCCCTTTGGGGGAGACTTACCGAAGGTAGGACAGGTAGAGGTATATAACGAGATCGGGATGGAGTATAAATACACCGGACAGAACGAGGTAGTATCAATCGGACTCTACTACTATGGAGCGAGGTATTATGATCCTGCGATCGGTAGGTTTATTACTGAGGACACTTATCGAGGTGAGATGAATAACCCGCAGAGTCAGCATCTGTATGTGTATGTTATAAATAACCCGCTTGTCTATACTGATCCGACAGGGAATGTACGTGCATACTTTGCAGATTCTACAATTTCTTATCCTGAAGAGGAAACAGAGAGTAATGAACAAGTAATTAATCCGAGGAGTAATAATAATACACATATAGAAAGACCAAATACTAGCTATAATCCAATAACAAAGTCGTTAAAAAGTTTTGGGGAGATTGCCAAAGGTTTTTGGAGTGCTGCTGATGAACGGCGTAAACGTGCCTTTGATTCACCATACGATTTTGCAAACTATATGACTATGGGGATATTGGACCTGGGCAGGAAGTCTTTTGGACAATGAAAGGAGAAGGATTATTACCTATTGGTGTTATCGGCTATTGGATGTATAATGAAATTACTTTTTCTGTAGAAACTATAGGAGTTTTCATAGAAGATTAAAATTAGAGTTGATACAGAAGTTGTTGATATAGATGAAAAAAGAGATGTTTGGGAAACCGATAAATTTACAACTGACTAAACAACCTCCTAAAACAAAATCTCCTATCTGGTTCCAAATACTTGAAGCAGCACTAAAAATATTGGATAATTATATTGACGATTGATTAATAAATAAAACATTATATTTTACGGAGGGTAATGTGATTATTAAAAAGATAAAAAAACTTATTAGAAAAAGCACCTATTTTAATTATTTCAAAGGTTATACATATTATAAAATGGGAAAAATGGAAGAAACTCAACAACATATAGAGGTAATTTTAACTAATAAGTCAGAATATTCTCCGGCTATTCAATTATTAATGTCAATAGGAATAGTAAAAAATAATAAAAAGATTGTTGCTCAAGCCTTTGATTTAATTGCTCATAAACCAAAGACATCACAATTAGATTATCTGACTATGGTATATGGGTTAGTATATTTAGGTCAATATTCACTTGCGGAGCAATATTTAAAAAAGATTTATTTAAGAAAATATAAAAATGATGTCATTTTAATAAAAGCAGATATTGCTGCAGATAAAAATGAATACAAAACAGCATTAAATATTCTACGAAAAATAGGAGAACTCGAACGTATTAAAGATCCATATGTTCTTGTTCGGATCGGTCGTTATATGATTGAATTGGGAGATAAAGATGATGCTTTACTCTATCTTAATAAAGCCCAAGTAAAAGGAGATACCATCGTTATAAAGGATGTTAATGAATTGCTCAAAAAATTCTATGAATAGTAAATAAAAAAACTATATATTTTTACATTAAAGCAAGAGATGAAAGCGGGGAAGGACTTATCTCTCCCCTTTTATATACTATGAGGACAAGTTGATTTTTTAGTAGTATTTATAAAGGTAATATTGCAGTATTTGCTGCAGTTTATTTTATTGGAAAGGGTGCGACCGGTGGTGCAGGGCTACTAACATCAAACGGCTGATAATGTTAATGAATTACGAGGATTAGGTTTTACTGCTAGCTTTGAATTTGGAGCAAAAAGCAAAACGGGTTCCTATAGTATTGGAATTGGTACTAGTGGTGAAATGAGATATACTTTTGGTTAAAATTTTTGGGGGAGAAAGGCTAATATTTTTAGGGGTCGAAGGATCTACTAGTGCGATGATTAGTTATTCATTAAAACCTATTTTTGATATTATCCAGATGAAAAAGGTTAATATTAGAATTAAATAGAAAGCGGGGTAAATATATAATGGATAAAAAATTTGATAATAAAAGTAATACTATATTTGGTAATATTTTTTTAATAGGGTTGATAATATTTACATTAATGATTTTTGCTTTATTTTATTCTTCCACTGGCCCAATATATGAAAAATTATTTATGTTATTAAACTTATTTCTGTTTTATGTATTTTTTACAAGATTTACAAGTAGAGTAGAGTTTACAGCTGATCTTTGCATTGTAACGACTCCTCCCTTTTTTAAACACAAGCATGAAATAAGCGGTATGACCTTTATTAACTTCAAAGGATTATACTTCATAAAATTTAGCGAACCTTATTATAAAATACCATTTTATATGATAACACTTGATAATCAAGAAAATGAAAAATTGGTGAAATATGTTAAAGCAAGAGAAGATATCAAGAAAAAAATAATATAATGTATTTTACAGTATTTTAGGCTATAGAGATTTACTAAGTCTTAAAATTCCAGAAGAGGCACCCCCATTTCCTGGCCTCTAGTTTCGAATAGTTCCAAAATTATTTTGAAGGGGAGGTAAAAAACATCAAAAATAAAATAGGCATATGTTTTCCATAGTGATTATAATAATTGGGATTTTAGTAATAATCGGAACAAGATACAGATGGAGACTGCTAGTAGATCCACCCGAAGAATGTTCACCGTATTATTCATACTCATGGATAAATAAACATTTTGGCTCACACACTTTAATTGTACTGAATTATTTTGGCGGGATAGCATTAATTATATTGGGAAGCATTTTCTCATGGTTTGCTATATCTAAAATAATTAACTAAAATCATCTTGTAGATGAAACTACCATCCAGGTCTTATCGGAAAAATGAAAGTTAGCTAGAAGCAAATCATATATGTGGCTATATGCTAGCGGTTTATTAGGAGTACCGATCTATTTGCATGACTACCAGCCTTCCCGGGGGCAAGAGCATACCAGGAAATTCTTAAATGGTTTCAGTGGATATCTGCAAACCGACGGTTATGCCGGATAAAG
>JAKSCG010000059.1 GCA_022360715.1 Halanaerobiales bacterium | reverse complement strand
TTTAGCGGCAGCATTATAGCCCTGCTGGAATTTAATCATTTCGGAAAATTCCTCATCCATTGAGACACCTGAAACCTCCTGGCGTTTTAAACTTAATTGCCAGACCATCACTTCCTGATTTACTTCCATTCTTTCGGCACTTTCGATCTCCAGACCTAATTTCCCGGCCTGGGTCAGCCAGAAATCCTCAAAAGTAGTAGAGCTAATTGTTTCGGCCTTCGTTCTTAAGCGGGAAATCGCCAGGGCATTCTCAACATTACTGACATCATCAGGGTCAGGACTGGTCGAGGCGGCGATCATATTGGGATCAGCTACCAGTGCCGGATTTACCAATAAATTGCCGGCCTCATAGTTGCCGGAGGAATCATAGATAAAAAAATCAATACCGGTATTACCATTTTTATCATAGCCACTTTTGTGCAGATTATTTACTTCATTTTTGATTGTGCGGACGATCTGATCAAAGCGGTTGACCTTAAGATCAATTATCTCATCCCTGACATCAAGTAATCCCCTGATCTCACCACTGTTGATCTCTACGGAATTGTTTCCCACTTTAAAGCTATATTGATCAAAGATATAGGTGTATTCCTGGTCCCCGCTTATCGGGTCGTAGGTTAAATCATCATTGACATCGACCTCAACGGTCCGGGTTTGCGAGTCCATTTCAATCCTGATCTGATGAGCCATATCACCCTGGACCAAGCCGATTCCGTTCAAACTGATATTGGCCCGGCTGCGGTCATCAAAGCTGATTGAAACATCAACTATTTTTGTTAACTGATCGAGTAAGGCATCCCTTTCATCTTTTAAATCATTGGCCTGTTTACTGACATCAGACTCAATTGTGCTGATCAGTTTATTAAGATCAGCGATCTGCTGGGTCAAGTCATTAACCTTGGCCAGCTTTCCTTCAATCTCACTACCGAGATTATCCCTCAATTCAACCATCGTCTGATCAATATAGTGTAACTGATCAGTAAGGGCGAGAGCATTATTAATTACTGCTTGCCGGTAAGCAAGCTCACCCTCACTATTACCCAGATCAGCAAAACTATCCCAGAACTTATTGAGGGAAGCCGTTAATCCGCCGGACCCCAGTTCATTAAAAATAGCCTCCAGCTCAATTAGATTGTCTTTTTTGATTGACCACTCCCCTAAGGCATGATTCTCATACCTGAGCCGCTGATCGATAAATAAATCGCGCATTCGCATGATTTGTCTGACATAAACCCCGGTCCCGACCTGCCCGGCCTCACTCCCATTAGTTATTGATGGCATGGTATAAGGGGGAGTGGCACTCTGGATAACCCGCTGCCGGGAATAATTTTTATTGTTGGCATTGGCAACATTATGTCCGGTGACATCCAGGGCCCGCTGCTGGGTCATTAAGCCCCTTTTCCCTATTTCAATTCCGCCAAAGGTAGACCTCATCTCCTCATTACCTCCTCACTTAAATGCTATACCTTTTTGTTGATTAAATTCTTGTTACCCTGGTTGATTTGCAATTGTCGATTTTTTCCGTATGTTGGTGGCCGACCATTGCTGGTCAGCATATTTAAATCCATGTTGGTTAGCTGTAAGGCATCTCTAATTAGCTGCTCATTAAGGCTATTCTGTTCCTGCAATAATCCCAGTAAAGCGACTAAATCCTGCTGGATTTTGACTAAGCTCTCTTGTGCCGGTCCGTCACTATTGGTAATTATCGTCGAGACTTTCATGGAAAGACATAAACCCACTCTTTCCTCCTCCAGTTTTTCGATCTGCGCTAAGAATTCTCCCTCTGCTGTGGTGATCTCTTCCAAACGGGTTAAATCTTCCGCGATTACTACCCCCTGTTTTTCTAGGCTTAGTTGATAAATTTGTTGATAAGTGCTGTACTGTAAATTAAGATTATGGACTAACTCTTTAATCCTTATTTCCATCTCCACCACCCACTAAATCTTTTCGTCAATTAGCAGACCGACCATTTCTTTAATCCGGCCTAACATATCCAGCATCTCTTGCGGTGGAATTGTTTTGATCACTGAGCTATCATCGGTATTAAAGACTTCAACATACATCCTGCCGGATTCATCATGTAATTTAAACTTAAGGTTTTTATGAAAGACCTGAACAGTCTGATTGATCTGGGTTAAACTACCTTCTAGTTCTTCCCGGTTGATTGCTTTTTTATCTTCTTGCTGCTCATTAGTAATTTGTTCCTGTTCGGTTAATTGTTTTTTTAAGTCACTACTCATCCTCGCTATCTTTTGACTCTCAACTATTCCTGTTACCTTCATCCAAATCTCTCCTTTTAAATTATGATCTTTTATCAAAAAAAGAAGAATATATTCGGTTATTTTTGTTATATTTTTTGTTAACTCTAATCCCGGTTTGCAGTTTAGTCATTTCCTGATGCAAGACCCGGCGGGTCTTGGCAAGCCGCTCCCGGTTCTCCCGGTCAATTATCTGATTATCGGCCCGGACCTGGTATAAACTAATGATCACCGACTCGAGCGCGGGAGAAAGTGCTTGCTTTTCCTTAAGGTCATGTAGCCATTCCTGCTCATTTAAATGATAGCCGGCTACCAATTCCTCTTTGAACGGTTCTAATCTGACCATTAATTGATCGATCTTTTCGATAATCTCTTCCCGAGCAGCCAGGAGCTTGCTCAGTTCCTCCCAAGCATCCGTTTCGAGTAAATCAGCCTGATTTCTGGTATTAACTAATAATTCCTGATAATAATCGAGCAGCTCAGTCAGTAGTTCTCTTAAAAGATCATCCTTCAACATTTAAACCGCCAACATATTGAATCTTGTCTCGATTCGACATATTAATAACCTGCTCCCAGCTTTCGTTTAATTCCTGCAAGATAACTAAGACCTCATTGATAATGGCCGGGTCTTTGCGGAGATTGGCTTTAATTAGACTATATTTGATATATTCATAGAGGGTGAAAAGATTTTGGGCCAGTCCCCCGCCTCTTTCCATATCCAGGGAGATGATCAGTTCATCAATAATCGCCTGAACCCGCTGTAATTTATTATTGGCATATTCCAGCTCATTTTTTTCGAGCCCGGCACAAGCCTGTCGGCAAAACTTAATAGCGCTCTCATACATCATCAATAACAATTGCTCCTGACCGGCTGTTTCGTATTGCACATTTTTGTATTGCTGGTATGGATTATTTGACATATAGAAAGCCCCCTTTCCGGAACTAATTAATTTTAGAAAACAGTTGTCATTTATTAGGTAATCAATTTCATTAGGCCTTTTTGTCGACAATATGCTCCGGCTGTTCATCTTTGTTTTTTTGAGCCGAGGGTATCTCCCCCTGTTCGACCAACTCTTTAATCATCTCCTGGGAAAGATCATTGATCTGCAATGAAGCCTCAATCATCTGGCGATTTTGTTCATTTAGCTGCTGGAGGCTACTTAATAAATCCACAAACTCTTGTCTTAACTTGTTTAGTTCACTTTTTTCTTCCGGTAAAAAAGTCAGTAGCTCCGCAAAAGAAATTATTTGCTCCCCCAGCCCTTTTTCTTGCGCTAAATTCTTCAAATAGCAAGCCCTTTCCTCTTCTAATTCCTCAATTAAACGGAGGACAGCCTGTTCTTCGGTTACTATTGCTAGTAACTTCGTAATATCATTATCAATTATCGCCTGGTATTTTAAGCGGGCCTTTTCTTCTAATAAGGAGTATTGTTGAAATTCTTTTTGAAATAAAGCGATAAAACCTTTAACAGACAAAATTCCTCACTCCAGCTCATCTTGGTTAAATATTTTTCTGGCAATGGCTTGACCGGAAACCTGATATGTTCCGAGTTGAATCTGCTTTCTTAAATCCTGAATCCTTTCCATTCTAAGCTCAGGTATTTGAGCCAGGTCCTTTTTTAACTCCTTGACATTTAGTGCCTGCGGAGAGATTGTTATTTTATCGGAACCCTGCTCATTTATCGGTATTTTTTGACCTTTCATCTTGTGCGAATTTAACTCTCTTACTTTTTGATTATTTGTTTGATAAACACGCATTAACTCACCCCATTCCTCGAACCCGATTTACAATTTACTATTATACTTTATCGGTAGAAGCCGGAATTACTTAAACCCGCTCAGCCATAATTAACTGTTGTTTTCTCA
>JAKSCG010000090.1 GCA_022360715.1 Halanaerobiales bacterium | reverse complement strand
TCAACATTGCACTCGATCGTATAGACCCGGTCGACAATCTGAGCCAAAACAGCCGCGGCATAACCGGAACCGGTACCTATTTCCAGGATGCAGTCATCGGCAGTAGCTTGAACCGCCTGAATCATCAGGGCGACAATAAAGGGTTGACTGATCGTCTGTCCCTGTTCAATCGGTAGTGGACTGTCGGCATAGGCCATCCCCTGCCATCGTTCCGGCACAAACTGATGTCTGGGAACAGTTTCCATTGCCGCCAAAACTAACGGATCATTAATCCCACGCGGCTTCAATTGTTGTTCGACCATTTTTTTTCGGGTAAGCTTATAAGCATCGTCACCCTGGTCTTGCTTAAAATCAACCATTGCTCTCCCCACTTTTCACTTAATTTTGTTCAGTGCCCATTAATATTCTGTCAATAACATAATTATATCATACGGTAAGATAGGTCAATTGATGTATTTTTCAAAAAACAGTAAAAAAGAACCAAAATATAGCAAAAAGAAAGGGGAAACCGGATTTTTATTGAATTAGTAAAATTAAAACATACTCTATATTAGGATATTCTTTTCTAAATTTATTAGGGAGGGGATTTCTGGTGAAGGGTTTAAAATTTATTTTAGCGGCTTTGGGGCTGATTCTAATTGTTTTATTTAGTTATCAGGTTGTTTTTGCCAATGAGCAGAGTTGTGATTGTGAAAATGATCAGGATTGTGATTGTGATAGTGATAATAATCAAAGTTGTGATTGTGACCCGGAAGAAAGCAGGAAATTGGAGGGATATAATTCCAGTGAACACTGGTTCAGGGTAACAATTTGGTGTACAAAATGCGGTCAACATCGGAGCTATATTGATAGAAGTCCTCATTCTTTTACAACAACAGTCGATGTTTCGGATAGTTCATCATCATCCTGTCGAGGAACAAGAACCAAGAGCTGTCGTGAATGTAGCTATAGTAGTACTTCCTCATTTTCCAAAAATCATACCAGGGGTTCTACTTGTTCGATTTGTCAGACATATTATCCAAGTCACGGAGAAGTGGCCCAGCAGAAAATAAATAATACTAACGCTATAGTCCTTGAAGGGGAAGATGAGCAGGGAAAGGCGGAAGAAGAACAGGATGCGGCACTAGCCGGGATTGAAGAAGGCAGTGGTCAGTATAATCAAAGTGCTCAGTACCATGATCATGCTCTCAGTTACTTAACTGCGGCTGAGCGGGAAAATATCAGGGGTGAGGAAAATAATCACCGGGCCGGAGAGGAGATAGAGGAGTCAAATCAGGCGAGGGGAGATTCAGCAACTGCTCAAAAAGCTTCCGGTGAACTGGCAGAGGAAGCGGTTGAAGAAGCAGGGATCTCTGCCGAGTTGTTTGAAGCAGTCAATGCGGGGAAAGTCGTGGCGCTGGAAAAAGCCGCCGCAGCTGAAGAATTAGTTGAGCATAACGAGCAAGCAGCCGAGCAGAAAATGGCAGCGGTAAAAGAGGAAAATGCCGAAACAAATAGCGGAACTGTTGGCGATCCGGTCAGGTATACAAGCGGTGAGTTGGTAAGTACAAGTATGGATCTGGCTATTAATAGTTTAAACCCCCAGTTAAAGATCATCAGAAACTACAACCATAAAAATCAATCCAGTTTTTCATTCGGCCAGGGTTGGCATTTCAACTATGATACCAGGATCATTATGGGGGTAAGACCTGATTACCGAGCGGTCCATCTGGCCCTCCAGGAAGCAGTAAAAGAAGTAAATGAGATTTATCAACAGGCTTTACTTGATTACCAGGCAGCTCTGGCTGCGGCTGAGCAAAGTATAGAACTGGCCGGAAATTCAGTAATACAGTCAAATAATGCCGTGGAATTTGCTATTAAGGCTAAAACCTCGGCAGAAAAGGCCCTGTCTTCCGCTCAGACAGCTAAGAGTGCTGCCGGGGAGGCCGACCTTTTTATCACTGATGTCCATCGTACTATAAACCAGGCCCTCAATTATGCTGGTGCTGCTATCGAAAGCGGACGGAGAGCAGAACAACAGGCCAAAACGGCTCAAGGGAAGGCCCAATCCGCCTTAGCCAAAGCTAACCAAGCGATTGGTCAAGGCGAGAGTGCTGTTTACCATGCTGAGCGGAGTGGGAGTTCCAACCTGCTTCAAAAGGCCCGAGTAGCACTGCAATCAGCCAGAGGGCTTCAATCCAGGGCAGAAAGGGTAGTCGCAAAAATGAGCGGAGGAGAAGGAACAGACGGTAAGATCGCTGAGGCCCAGGCTATCCAGCGCTCTGTTCAAAACTTGCTGACTACGATTAGTGACTCCCGGATTGAAGAAAAGAGCGGTTCTGCCCAAGATAGGGCAGAAAACAATCGGAGTGTGGCAGAGAATATAGCCGATACTGCCCACAATCTTATCGAGATGGCGTCGATAGTATATCAGAGCACAAAGCAAAGCCAGACTGAAGCGGAAGGACGGCTAAATGAACTTGAAGAGTGGCACGAGACCCTACTGGCCAGTTATTCCGTAATTACAGCGATCGAAAACTATCAAGCTGCTATCAGAACATTGGCCGAGCAGGCAGGATTTGATTTTAACTACTCTGAAAATATGCGTGCTCGCAACCGCTATAATCTGGATCAGGTGGTGCAATCAGACCGGGATGAGATTGGGATCGACCGACTGATCTGGATTGATGAACAGGGCATACCCCATCTATATTTGATCCTGGCCGAAGTCGACTTTGATTCCGAGGTCAGTCTGACCAATGGCAGTATTAACTATTACCCCAGGGGGAGTCAGACTGCTCCAATAACCAGAAATGATGCCCGGTTGGAAATTTTGATCGATGGGAGCTATTTATTGACCAAAAGGGATCAGACTACTTATCACTATAATTATTATGGACAGTTGCTCAGGATCGAAGAACGCAATGGGCGTTCCCTGACCTTTTCCTATAATGAACAACAAGAAATGAGTTCAATTGTCGATAGTTTTGGGCGAGAGCTAACGATCGAGCGACTAAACGGGCGAATTGTTAAGGTTACGGATCCAATCGGCCGAGAGTGTAATTATTATTATAGTGGTAATAGACTGACTTCCTATATCGACCCGGCCGGCAATGCGCTGCGCTATAGTTATTGTCAGTACGGTATTTCCGAACTTATTTTTCCGGATGGGTTTAGCTGGCAATATTATTATACCCAGTTAGAAGGAGAGATGGTAATTGATTATCAAAAAGACCCGGCCGGGAATATAATTGACTTTAGTTATGACCCATTGAGGAGGCAGTCAATAGTAAATGACCGACGTGGTAATCAGACTACATACTATTATAATCAAAATCACCTGACCGAGGAAGAGATAAATGCCGCTTATCATCGGGTCCTAAAACGTTATGATAGTAAGAATAACCTGATTGCGGTGACAAACCAGCGGGGCTATACGACAAACTACAGTTATGATCCTGATAATAATATTACCAGTGTGACTGATCCGGTCGGGACGACCTATTTTACCTATAATAACTTCAATAAGCTCAGCTCAGTTACCGATAAAAACGGTTATACTTCCAGCTATCATTATGATCAGCGGGGAAATCTGCTCTCTGTTAACTACCCTGATGGCTCCAGTAAGATTTTTCGCTATAATCAGCTCGGTTTACTGGAAGTGGAAGTGGATCAACGCGGTAAGCGGATTGAGTATCATTATGATCAATACGGCAACCTAAAAATAAAGCTTTATCCGGATGGAAGTAAAGAAGAGTTTGTCCACGATCAGGTCGGGCGGTTAATAAAAAAGAAGGATGCTGCCGGTGGTGAAATTATATTTGTTTATGATCATAATGATAATATAAGTAAGGTTGTTGACCAGTTGGGAGGAGAAGAAAGGTTTACCTATAATAGCCGTAATAAAATTATCGAAAAGGTTGATCCAAACGGCAATATCACCAAATATCAATATGATGAACGTAACAACCTGAGTAGAATAATTGATCCGGAAGGTAATGTCAAAGAGATTTACTATGATCAAGCCGAAAATATAACTCGCAAGGTATTAGCGGAGAATATTAGTTATCTCTATCAGTATGACCAACTTGACCACTTAGTCTCAACCGTCCAGGTGGAGACAGGGATCAAGGACAAGTACCAGTATGATCCAGCCGGTAATCTCAGCTCATGGATCGATGGAGAGGGACGGATAAGCAGATTTGAGTATGACGCACTCAACAGAAAGGTAGTGGAGAAAGACCCGTTAAATAACTCGATCCGATATCAATACCATCCAGATAACAGGCTGGCCGTAATTAAAGACCAGAACGGGAACAGTACCAGCTTTGAATATGACAAAATAGGCAGGCTTGTCAAAGTAACTGATTCGCTCCGGAACAGTATTCAATATCAGTATGATCCGGCCGGTAATATGATCGCCAGAGTTGATGCAAACGGAAATAAAACCAGCTTTGAGTACAGTAACATGAACCGGTTGGTCAAGGAAATTGATCCGCTCGGGAATGAGACTAACTACCTGTATGATCAAGTAGGAAACCTGGTAAAGGCAACAGACCCTGAAGGAAATAGTACGGTCTTTAGCTATGATTTAAAGGGGAGGCTAATCGAAGAAACTAATGCCCTCGGTGAGCGCGTAGTATATCAATATGACCCGGCCAGTAATTTGATCGGGATGACCAACCAGGCCGGGGTGAAAATTACCTATAGCTATGACAAATTAAACCGATTAGTCGAAGTCTCCGATGTTTTAGGTAACACAACGAAGATAGGATATACTCCGCTCGGGAGGATGGCTTGGCAGGAAGATGCCCTCGCTAACCGGATCGAGTTTGTCTATGACCCGGCCGGCCGGTTGGTCAAAGAGATCGACCAGGAGGGTAATGTGCAGGAGTACAGTTATGATCAAGCCGGGAATCTGATTGTCGTAAAAGATCAACTCGGCCAGCTTACAAACTACCATTATGATCAGCTCAACCGACTGGTTGAGGTGGTTGATGCCTTAAATGATCGGGTTAAGTACGACTATGATCCAAAAGGTAATCTGATCGAGGTAGTCAACAGAAATGGAAATAGTTATCAATATCAGTATGACCAGCGCGATATGTTGGTAAAAGAGTTCAATTACCAGGGTAACGAACAGGAGTATCGCTATGATCCTAATGGTAACCTGCTCGAAAAGACTGATTTTAATGGTAATAAGATCAATTACAGCTATGATCAAATAAACCGGTTGTTAAAGGTGCTCTTTGCAGACGGGAGCGGAAAGGAGTTCAATTATAACTCCAACGGGATGCTGACCGGTGCAATTAATCAATACTCGGAGCAACGATATCATTATGATCAACTCTCCAGGTTGAGTAAGGTTGAAATTGAGGGAACTATTGACAGTTATCAGGTTGAGTATGCTTATAATGAAGTTGGTCAGAAGACAATGGTAAAATTAAGTGATGATAAACTGAAGCATCATAAATCACGAATTACCAGGTACGAATATGATCAATTGATGAGATTGGCCAGGGTAGAATTTCCGGACGGAGGAAATACCAGTTACCAGTATGATCAATTAAACCGGGTTATAACTCAGGTCAATAGTAACCGGACCGGTACAAACTATACCTATACCCCGACCGGGCGGGTCGAAACGATTAGCCATTGGCAGGGTTTGAACAGGTATAGAAATAGAATTAGTAAATCTTATGGTTATATTTATAATGCCCGGGGGGAAAGAATACTTCAGGTCGAAGGAAACGGCCAGCTCCATGCTTATCAGTACGATGAGGTTGGGCAGTTAACAAAGGTATATTATCCCTTCTTCGTTCGTAAGAAAGTAGCGGATTTACAAGAGAGATTCTACTATGGATTAATCCCGGATTGGCGAGATCTATTTCGATATCAACTTAAACCGGGGAATTCACTGGACTGGAGTAAAAAACAAAACTTACAGGAACAGATCACTGACTTGCAAGAACTGTTCCTTTCCGGCCCGCAATTGATGGCAGAGAGCGGTAATTATCCAGTAGAACAAGCTGAAAAAAGAACAGAGGGATTACACATTTCACCGGATCGGGGGAGTCTCCCCTTTGCCGAAAGCCTTGACCTTTCATCTGAGCAAAGGGATAAAATCGAGGAGCTATATTGCCAGCTCAGGGAGTATGGTGGTAAGCTGGATTACTGGGGAAATAACTTCTGGGCTGAGGAATACAGCTATGATCCGGCTGGTAATGTAATTAAAAAGGCTAACGGTTGGGGCAAAATCGAATATCAATATAATATAAATAATCAACTGGTTAAGGCTGGGAATAGAAGTTATCAGTACGACTTAAACGGGAACTTAGTGCGAGAAGAACTGGGAAGATACTATAGTGAATATCAATATAATGCCGAAAATAGGCTGATCAAGGCCATTAATCATAAACATCCCTTTTTAACCGGAGGAAGTACGCCCTTTATCGGGGAGATTTCCTATCAATATGATGCGCTGAGTAGGAAAGCGAGTAAAGTAATTGACCAGTTTCCTAAATTAAAAACAGAGTTAACCGAGTATATCTATGACGGGACTGGTGTAAATATGCTGGCTGAGTATGCAGTATACTTTACCGGTCGCGATTATCCTGACCGAAGTAAGCAAAGACAGGGTAATCGGTTGACCAGGGCAGGAAAAATAAAGCATTATAACGAATATTATTATGGGAATGGTTTAATTGCCATGGCCAGTAAAGAACATCCGCTTCATTATCGTTATGGCAGAAGCTTATTCTACCATCAGGATGCACTCGGCTCGGTCATTATGGTCAGTGGGAAGAACGGACATGTAGTTAACAGATATCGCTATGATGCTTATGGCAATCCATATGCCGGCCGCTTTGGGCAGGGTAATAGCAACAATCCCTACGGGTTTACCGGACAGAGATATGAAAGTGAATTAGGGGTTTACTCCTTTGCCTACCGGACTTATAACCCGCGTAATATGAGGTGGATGACCACAGATCCAATCCGGGACGGATTGAACTGGTATCAGTATTGTCTCAGCGATCCGATCAATCTGTGGGATCCGCTCGGTTTATGTGCTATTGACCCGAACCGGTGGCGAAGTGTAATGAGGAACCAAGAACCGATGATGTATGGTAGTGATGTTGAAGAGTTACAAGAATCACTGAATAGTCTGGGTTATAACCTTAAAATAGATGGCTACTACGGGCCGGGTACTGCCAGCACGGTCAAGAAATACCAGCAAGATAAAGGACTCGGTGTAGATGGCAAAGTCGGTCCCAATACCAGGCAAGAGATCATGGACGATTTGGGGATAGAGATAGACATAGTTGAAATAAAAGTTGTAAGAACTACTGAAACAACAATATCTACTGTTGGCGACCTATATTTAAATCTCGAAAATATCGGCCATACGCTAGAACTGCCTAATAAAGATAATAGGGAGTTTATAAGTAGAATCCCCGCCGGTGAATATGAAGCATTTATCCGAAGGGAAGAAGAAAGTAAATGGTCTTATGATGTAATTCAGCTAAAAGATGTACCGGGTAGAACAAATATTCAAATTCATATAGGTAATATACCAAGACATACAGAAGGTTGTATTTTACCAGGTAAAACTAAATCTACAGATAGGGTAGGTAAAAGTGCTATTGCATTTAATGAAATTATGGCAGAGGTTAATGATGGTGAAGGGAAGGAAATTAAGGTAATAATAGAAGAAGATTTCTAAAGGAGGAAAGATGAAAACTAAATTAATTATCTTTTTATTAATGGGGAGTATAGTTTTTACCGCTGTTGCTGGGTATGCTGTAGATGCTGATCATTTTTGGGAAATAGCCGCCCAAAAATATATGGAATATCTAAACCAACCTGATCAAAAAAATGCTGCTCAAGTATTAGAAATATTAAATGAAAAAGGGCTTTCTTCTGAGCTTTTAAAGCAAAAAAGAGAATTTGTGGAAACAGTCTTTGCCGTTGATAACTATAATCGGCTAGAGTCATATGCCCAGGATGGACAAAGCCAGGCAATAAAGATCTTGTTCAGCTTAAAAAAATATGCTGATGGGGCATATAGTAGCTATATCAGCATAACCTTAGGCTCAATAATTACCTCACATCCGGCCAAAATAATCAATGGTTTAGCAAGATTTATTGATGAAAACCCCAATAATATTTATAATCTGGGTAGTATCCTTGGTAATTTAGGACCTGAGTATGTTGATAACATTGACAAAGAGTTAGAAGGATTAGAAAAGCGTTATACGGCAATAAGTAATACCGAAGGAGTTTCTAAACTGATCAAAGAATTGTGTTTGTGTAAATTAGAAAATCAAATATATAGAATAAAAATATCCAAATTAGAAGAACATGAATGCAAATAAAGGGATAAAAACTTTGTCCTTGTATGGGTTAATTTAGGGCGAAATGTCAGCGATAAGTGACTTTACTTTACCCGCCTTTTATACTATAATATAGAATAATAGTCTGTAAGATGATATAAAAGCAATGAAGGGAAAGAGTAAATTGAAATTTCCTTGTACAGAGAGCCCGGTCTGCTGAAAAAGGGTAAGGAAAGGTCTATCGAAGATGGTCCTGGAGCTGTCCGGCGAAACTTTCAGGTATTAGCCGGTACCGGTTTGTTACTGCACCCGTTATCGTGCTAGGGTATAGCATTGTACCCGAAGAGGTTAATACTGTGAGGTATTGACAAATTGAGGTGGTACCACGGGAATAGAACCCTCGTCCTCTAATTATCTTAATTAGGGGGTGAGGGTTTTTTAGATCACTTTTTTCATACTAACAAAACTCCAATCGTTGAAGCTAAATAATATAAAGAAAGGGGTAAAGACTATGACTGTTTTTATTGGCGGGGCCTGGCCTTATGCTAACGGTTCTCTCCATCTGGGCCATCTGGTAGCTTTATTGCCCGGTGATCTTTTAGCCCGTTATTTTCGGTTAAAAGGGGAAGAAGTCCTTTATGTTTCGGGAAGTGATTGTCACGGTACACCGATTGTACTGAGGAGTAAAGCGGAAGGGGTTAGCCCGGCAGTGATTGCCGATCGTTATCATCAAGAAATAGCCGCTTGTTTTGAGCAATTGGGCTTTACTTATGACCTTTACAGTCGCACTGACTGCGCTTTCCACCGGCATGCCGTCCAGAAATTATTTATAAAATTGCAGGAAAGGGATAAATTAAAGCCGAGGAGAGTAGCTCAGGTATATTGTAACGATTGTGCCCAGTTTTTAGCCGACCGTTATGTCGAAGGTAATTGTCCGTATTGCGGGGAACTGGCCCGGGGGGATCAGTGTGAACACTGCTCAGCCCTGCTCGATCCCCTGGAGATTATCAATAAACGTTGTAAAGTCTGTGGAAGTAGTCCGGTAGTTAAAGAAACTGAGCACCTTTATTTTACCCTGGCCGGACTACAGCCGGAAATAGAGGAATATTTTCAGCAATATTCTCGACACTGGCGGGAAAATGCCGTCAAACTAACCGAGCGTTATTTACAAGAAGGTTTACAGGACCGGGCAGTGACCAGGGATCTTCCCTGGGGGATTACGGTGCCGCTGGCTGGTTTTGAGTCGAAACGGATTTATGTCTGGGTCGAGGCAGTTCTCGGTTATCTAACAGCCAGTATGGAATGGGCTCAACAACGGGGGCAAAGTTGGAAAAGATTTTGGGGAGATGGTGTAAGGTCATATTTTGTCCACGGGAAGGATAATATCCCCTTCCATACGATTATCTTACCGGCTCTATTAAAAGTACTGGGAGGATTCCATCTGCCCGACCGGATCTTATCCAGTGAGTATTTAAACATTGAAGGAAAAAAGATATCGACCAGTAGGAACTGGGCAATCTGGTTGCCGGATATGTTAGCCGACTATCCGGCTGATTCAATTCGCTATTTTATGATCGCCAATAGCCCGGAAAAGCGGGACTGTAATTTTTCCTGGGAAGAATTCATCAACAGCCATAACGGAGAATTGCTCGGGGCTTATGGTAACTTTGTCCATCGGACCCTGGTCTTTGTCGAAAAGTATTATCAGGGTGAAATACCTGGAGGCATAGTCCCCAAGCAGCTTGCTAAAAAACTAGAAGATTTATATAAAACAACAGGAGAAAAGATCGAAAAAGGGGAGTTTAAGAGTGCCCTGGAAGGGGTTTTTACTTTGATCCGTTGGGCCAATAAGTTTTTTGATCAGGAGCAACCCTGGCTAACCCGCCTTAGTAACCCCGGGAACTGTGCCCAGGCTATCTTTGTTTGCACACAAATTATTGCCAATTTAGCCCATCTGCTGGAACCTTTTTTGCCCTTTTCCACCGAGAAGATCAGGTTATGCTTAAGGATGAATGATCCTTTCTGGGATTTAACGGTGATTCCGGCCGGTATAAAAATTCAAACCCCGGAGATCCTTTTCCCGCGGATTGATCAGAAGCGGATCGCCGAGGAAAGAGAGCGGTTAAATAAAAAGGGAAATGGAGGTCGATGCTGAATTAATATAAGTAAAGTTATCGCAGAGGTGAAATCATCATGAGGCTTTACCGGATTATTACCATGATTATGTTGCTGGCCAATAATAAGATTCTAACTGCTCGGGAACTGGCCGAACGCTTTGAGGTTTCACCCCGGACGATTTACCGTGATATCGAAACAATTGAACAGGCCGGGGTTCCGATTGTCGCCCATCAGGGAATCCACGGGGGTTTCAGTATTATGGACGGATATATCATTGATAAACAGGTGCTGACTACTGAGGAAATGCTGGCAGTCATCCTCGGCTTGAAAGGGGTCGGAGTAACTTTTTCCGACAGTAAAGTGAAAGATACAGTAGAAAAAATTAAAGGCCTAATTCCGGAAAAGGAGAAATACCGGGTTGAAAATAATAATGTCTTTATCGATTTAAAACCTTGGGGCAGTTCTAAGGAATTAGAAGCTACTGCCAATCAGCTTCGAGCGACGATAGCCGAATCTCGATTAATCGCTTTTGAGTATACCAATAACCGGGGGGAAACAGTTGAGCGTGAGGTGGAACCGATGACCCTGGTATTACGGGGCAATTCTTTATATCTCTATGGTTTTTGTCGGTTAAGAGGGGATTACCGTATCTTTAAACTCTCCCGGATTGATCATTTGCATGAGCTGAATGAATTTTTTGAAAGGAGAGGAGATGAATTTAGCGAAGATTATTTCGAACAGAGTTGGGAAGAAAGTAGCAAAAAGGTAGACTTGTTGTTAAAATTTAAAGGGAAATTCAGGGTACAGGTCGAGGAGTGTTTTCCTAAGGAAAGTATTGAAGAAAGTGGGAATAATCTGCTGGTCAGTCACTGTTTTCCCGAGGATAACTGGCTTTACGGCTTTATCCTGAGTTTTGGGGACGGGGTAGAAGTGCTGAAACCCGATCATATTAGGGAAATAATCCGCAAAGCGGCAGCAGGCATCTTAAAAATATATAAATGATTTTTTAAAAACTTGACAGATAGTTGTCATATTTTGTTTTATACGATTAATATAAACATATGTTTAGGAAAGGGAGTGACTTAATTGAGACAACAAATAATTGCTTACTGTGGTTTGGATTGTATGGCCTGTCCTGCTTATCAGGCAACAATTAAGGATGATCGGCAAATGAGAGAGGAAACGGCTGCTAACTGGAGTAAAGAATTTAATACAGTTTTAAAAGCAGACGATATAAACTGTGTCGGCTGCCTTGCTGAGCAGGGTGTTTTATTTGAGCATTGTCAGGTTTGTAAGATTAGGAGTTGTTCCCGGGGAAAAGATTTGGAGAATTGTGCCCACTGTACGGAATATCATTGTCAGGAGCTGGCCGGATTTTTTGCTATGTCACCTGAGGCCCAAGAAAGACTGGATAAAATCAGAGGAAGTCATGATGGATCATAAAAAAGCCCACTGGAATTCACAACAAAAACTATTACGGGGGATAATATTAAAAGCTGATCAACTTGAGCTGGCCCTCAAGTTGTGTCTGGAGCAACATGCCATGGTCCATACGGCAGAAATGTCCGGAATCAAAACAGTAACTTTTGAGGATCAATTATGGGAAGGATTAGATCAAATAACCTTTCGAAGCAAAACCAATAAAAAAGGCCGTACGATTGCTTATGGTTTATGGCATTCAACGCGAATAGAAGATATAACATTGAATCTGTTAGTTGCTAATGATAAACAGGTGATTAATCGCGCGAACTGGCTGGAGAGAATTAACAGCAGCATATATGATACCGGTAATGCAATGACTGCGAGTGAGATTATCGAGTTTAGCCAAGGGATCAACATGGAAGAACTACGTAATTATCGAATAACAGTAGGTCAAAAGACCCGCGAAATTATCCAGAAACTTGATAATTCGGCTTTGAAAAGAAAAGTAGCGGCTGAAAGTTTACAGTTGGTGCTGGAGCAAGGGGCTGTGCTCAATGTTGAGGGGGCAAAGTGGCTAATTGATTACTGGAGCAAAAGAAATATTGCCGGAATTTTACTGGGACCGGCTACTCGTCATCATTTAGTTCATCTTAATGAATCATTCAGTGCCAAAAATAGCAGAAAGTGACCGGTGAAAATGCAGCTCTGGAGTGAATAGAATTGGTCGATAAGATGATCGAATTAATCGTAAAAAAGTATTTTCCGGGTTGTGGCATTCAGGAGATTCAGGATAAGGGTATCTCAGTCAAAAGAGTATTTGAAATTCTTTTAAATACAGGGCAAGCCTTAATTCTGAAAGTAAAAGTTCATCCTGAATACGGTGATTTACAGCACGAAATTGCCGTAGAAAAGCTATTTAGGGTCAATGGATTACCGGCACCCCATACCTTAGCAGTTGATCTATCCGGGGAAATAGTACCTTATCCCTTTATCTTGCAGGAAAAGATGGATGGAAGAAAATTGAGTAAATTAATCTGTCGGTCAAGCCTAAAAGATCAAACAGCAATCTATTATACGCTAGGGTGTTTGTATCGTCAAATGCATGGAATTAAAAATG
>JAKSCG010000004.1 GCA_022360715.1 Halanaerobiales bacterium | reverse complement strand
TTGAACAAATTCTAAATAAGCTGTTTGAAGGAAAAGATGTAACCTACGAAATCAATGAAAACAAATTGATTGTTCTTAGTCCAATGAACAATGATCAGGGAGAACGGATTATTTCAGGAACAGTTACCGACGATGCCGGAACTCCGCTCCCAGGTGTAACTATTATTGCTAAAGGAACAACAATCGGTGCAATTACTGATTTAGATGGTAAATTTAGTTTTACACTTCCCGAAGAAACATCTGTAATCATTGCTTCCTATATTGGAATGCGCACACTGGAAATTGAAGTTGGAAATCAAATGAGCTTCCAGATTACAATGGTAGAAGACCTGATTGGTGTTGATGAAGTTGTAGTTGTTGGTTATGGCTCACAACAGAAAAAAACCGTAACCGGCGCTGTTTCATCAGTTGGTGATGAACAGCTCAGGGCTGTACCTGTGGCAAATGCTGCGGCACGTCTGCAAGGCCGTGTATCTGGTGTAACAATTACAACAGACAACTCCCCTGGTGGGGATGCTACTGTTAGGGTTCGTGGTTATGGTTCAATCAATAACAACGATCCTCTTTTTATAATCGACGGTGTACCAACTACTGGAGGCTTGAGTAAAATCAATCCCAACGATATTGAATCTATGACAGTATTAAAAGATGCATCTTCTTCTGCAATATACGGAGTACGTGCAGCAAATGGTGTGATCATTATTACTACGAAACGAGGAAAAGCAGGCGAACCAAAAATTTCTTTTGATGCACGCTATGGTGTTCAAAAAACAATTAATAAACTGGACTTAATGAACACCCAGGAATATGGGGAAATGTTATTCCTTGAAATGAGAAATGCCGGACTTTCCCCCGGAGATCCCGGCTGGGGTACTCAGCAGTATGGAAATGGCGCTTCCCCGGTTATCCCAACGTACACGAACCCCGTAGCCAATTCTGTTGATGAAAGCACATACAGCTACCCGGATAACTTAATTATGAGGGCTTCCGTTCCGGGAACAGACTGGTACGATGAGATTTTCGATGCAGCTCCCATACAAGAATACAATTTCTCAATTACCGGGGGAACCAATAAAGGTAGCTATGCATTTTCATCAGGTTATCTAAATCAGGAAGGGACTGTTATCCACACCGGCTTTGAACGTTTTGCTTCACGTATGAATGCTGATGTTAAACTGAAAGAATGGCTGGAAATCGGGGAAAGCCTGGGTATAACTTATACGGATCGTGTTGGATTTGACAATAACCGCGAAGGAAATCCAATTTCACAAGCTTACCGTATGCAGCCTATTATACCGGTTTATGATATCGCGGGCAATTTTGCAGGGAC
>JAKSCG010000104.1 GCA_022360715.1 Halanaerobiales bacterium | reverse complement strand
TCGATCAACCCCCTATCGCCGTTCGGACAGCGCCGCTGCTATTCGCTCTAGACCTTCTTTTAACAAAGAACGGGGACAGGCAATATTAATTCTCATAAAACCTTCCCCACCCGGTCCAAACCAGTCGCCGGGATCAAGGGCAACCTTGGCCCTCTTCGCCATAAAGGTATTCAATTCCTTTCCGTTCAGCGATAACTGACGGCAATCCAGCCAGAGCAGGTAGCTACCCTCCGGTTTAATCGCTTTAATTAAAGGCATCTTACTAGAAATAAAATCCATAGCAAAATCCAGGTTGCTTTCTAAATAACTTAATTGTTTTTCCAACCAGTAATCACAACGACTATAGGCCGCTTTCATCGCTTCAAACCCCAGGATATTACCCGCAGGGGTAAAGCCCTCTCCGGCTTGTTGAAATAATTTCCTGGTTTTTTGATCAGGAATAATGGCGAGTGAACTATTTAAACCAGCTATATTAAAAGTTTTACTGGGGGCGAGCAGGGTTATTGAATTCTGTACAAAATCAGGTGAAACAGAAGCAAAGGGAGTAAATTTTTGCCCGGTATAGATAAAATCAGCATGAATCTCGTCAGTAACAACTAAGACCCCGTGTTCCAGACATATTTCCCCGAAACGGCGCAGTTCTTCTTCAGTCCAGACCCTTCCTACCGGGTTATGGGGATTACAGAGGATAGCCATTTTGACCCTGGGCTGTCTCCGTTCTTCCGCTTTAACCTTAAAAAGCCCTGCCAAGTGTTCAAAGTTCATATGGTATTGCTGATCAACCAGGAGCAACTGATTATTAAGGAGCTGTGCCCCATTATTTTTGACGGCACCAAAAAATGGATAATAAACCGGTGACTGGACAATAATTTCGTCCCCGGGGCTGGTCACAGCTTTAATTGCCAAGTTCAAGGCCGATACAACCCCGGCTATATAAACCAGCCATTCCGGTTTAATTTCCCAATGATAATGCCTGTTAACCCATTCTACTATAACCTGATCTAGCTCTTGACCGGGTCTGGTATAACCAAATACTCCGTGTTTCGCCCTGGCCACAATCGCCTCGATTATTTCAGGCGGAGAAGACCAATCGGCATCTGCTACCCACATCGGCAGAAGATCATCTGTTTGGAAAAATTGCTGACAATAATCCCATTTAAGGGAGTTAGTCCCCCTTCGCTCAATAATATGATCAAAAATACTGCTCAATTCATTACCTCCCATTTTTATTCGATTTTATAATCTTTACCGTCAATATCAATAGCATCCTGTTCCCTTTTATTCCCACTTTTCTCGGAGGAACCCGGATATCGGTTATCATATTTACTTAAGAGTGACCTTAAAACCGGCCACATCAAAATAAAGACTGCCACATCATCCAGTTGACCAGCCAGCGGAAAAAAATCAACGATCAGATCAAATGGTAATAAAAGATATATAATAGGAATAAAAAATAATAGCTTTTTGCTGAAACCAACCCTATTATCCCGCAAAAAATTAATTATTTTTAATAAAGAAAAAATAATTTTCCCCACTGCTAACACCTCCCACCGGTTATGTGTTCTTTCTCCATTAAAAAACCAATATAATTATTATAACCTATAAATACTAAAAAAACAAAATAACAATTAATACTTAAAACCCTTTATAATCTTTTGGAAATAAACTATAATAAATAATGTAATAATTTAAGGGAGATGATTTGGATGGATAAAATGGAAAAAATTAGTACACCGAAGAGCCCGGCCGCAATCGGTCCTTATTCACAGGCAATTAAAACCGGTAATTTAATTTTTACGAGCGGCCAGATCCCTTTTACTGCGGAAGGGAAACTGGTCAGTGCCGATGTAAAAGAACAAACTATCCAGTCTTTACAAAACCTGAAAAATATTCTGGAGAAAGCCGGGACCGGGATGGACAATATTATTAAATGTACTGTTTTTATCAGTGATATGGATCAATTTGCCCAAGTCAATGAAGTTTATCAACAGTTTTTTAATGAACCTTATCCGGCTCGTAGCTGTGTTGAAGTTGCCCGTCTACCTAAAGACGTCAAGGTAGAAATAGAAGCGATTGCCCTCGCTGATTAACGGCTACATAAAAGGCCCTGTAGAATTAAGACTACAGGGCCTTTATTTTTTTAACCGGACTGATTATTTTTAAAAAAAATGAAAATACTATAGACGACAGAAAGGGTGATTAAAGCGAAGCCGTTTTTACCGAATCAGGTTATTTTCCGTCAAGATGCCCTGGATTATCCGCTAGGTCAAGAACTTTATCATAAATTCAAAAAAGCGGGGATCGATATCGTGAACGTTGCTGCCCGCGGTCCCTTCCCCCAGGATCAAGAACTCTCTTTTCGCCAGAAGTTTATCCGGGCCAAAAAAACAATAGTTGTCGCGGTACGGTCCCCGGGAAAATTTCAGCCCTGTAAACCCTCGGCCCATTACCAGTTACCGCTGGTAACCGGTTGCCCGGCCCATTGCCATTACTGCTATCTTTCCACTAATTTAGGGAAAAATCCTTATATTAAAGTTTATGTAAACCTGAATGAGCTTCTGGGAAGGGCAAAAAAATATATGGAAGAGCGCAAGCCGGATATCACAATTTTTGAGGGCTCAGCAACCTCAGATCCTGTACCCGTAGAGAGGTGGACCGGCTCGGTCGGCCACTGTATTGAATATTTTGCCCGGGAAAAACTGGGTCGTTTTCGCTTTGTCACCAAATTTACCGATATTGATAGCTTGTTAGAACTGGACCATAATGGTAAGACGGAATTCCGGTTTAGCCTGAATAGTCGAGATGTTATTAAGAAGTTTGAGCCAGCAACCCCTTCCCTGGAAGCAAGGATTGAAGCCGCCGGTAAAGCCTTTCAGGTCGGTTATCCCCTTGGCTTTTTAATTGCGCCGATCTTACTTTATGAGCACTGGCAGGATCAATACCGGGAATTGCTGGAATTACTGCAAAAAAGGCTGGCCAGCAAAGGAAAGGGTATCTCCTTTGAATTAATCACTCACCGCTTTACGGAACGAGCCAAAAAGATTATTGAAGAGATATACCCCCGGACAGAACTGCCGATGAATAAAGAGACACGCCAGTTTAAATACGGACAGTTCGGGTATGGAAAATATGTTTATCCCGCGGCAACGAGAACTGAGCTCGAAAACTATTTACGTAAGATGATCAATGCCGTCTTTCCCGAAGGAGAGATCAAATACTTTGTCTAAATAATAATTGGGAGCGCCTCAATCAGTTCCGCTTACATCTAAGGTTTTATCCGCTTCTACTTCTTTTTTGAAACTTGACTTGTTGATCTTATCCCGAAGCATTTGATAGAAAAATCCTTCATCCAGCGGAAGATCTACCCAGTTATCGGTCCATGAGGAGAGGTGCATGGCATTGGAAATAGTCAGGCCATTTATTCCTTCCACTCCGGGGGCCAGCAGCGGAGTTCCTTTTAGGATTCCGTTGACCCAATCTGTAGTAATTCCTTGGTGAGCGGTCTCAATTCCATTGGTCGGAACTTCACACTTCCAACACTCAGGCTGTCCAAATCCCCCTTTATATTCCCGGTTGAACTGTCTCTCCGGGACACGCAAACGCCAAAAAAGCAGTTTGCCGTTTTCGGCCACTACTTTTCCCCGGTCACCCGTAATTTCAAATCGATTGGTTCCGGGAGCATCGGCCGTGGAGGTGATAAATAAACCGGTTGCACCGTTTTGGTACTCCACATAAGCTGTTACATCATCTTCCACTTCAATATTATGGTATTTCCCATAGGCGCAAAAGGCCCGTACCCGTTTGGGCATTCCACAGATCCACTGCCATAAATCCAGGTTGTGCGGACATTGATTGAGCAGTACGCCGCCCCCTTCCCCTTCCCAGGTAGCTCTCCATCCGCCGGAATCATAATAGCTTTGGGAGCGATACCAATCGGTAATGATCCAGTTGGTTCGCCTGATATCTCCCAGTTCTCCAGCTTGGATGAGATCTTTAAGCTTCTGGTACAATGGATTGGTGCGTTGATTATACATAATACCAAAGACCTTACCACTCTTTTCAGCCGCTTCATTCATTTCCCGAACCTGTTTGGTGTATACCCCGGCCGGTTTTTCGATCAGGACATGCAGACCCTTTTCAAAGGCTTTGATAGCCAAGGAAGGATGATCATAATGGGGAGTTGCAATCATAACACCATCCACACATCCGGCGGCAAGCATCTCCTCGGCCTTGTCAAAGACCCGGATGCCTTCTCCCCAGTTCTTCCGTACCCATTTGATTCGAGCGGGATTTATATCAGATACGGCTGTCAGTTCAGCATTGGGAACACCTTCCTCCATTAGGTATTTTCCATGATGGCTCCCCATATTTCCAATACCAATGATTCCGATTCTAACTAGATCCATATACTCCTCCTATCGTTCGATTTCCGAAATGATTTTTTTCAGGGCATTGACTGCCAAAGCAAATCCTTGCACACCACCGCCGAAAGCAACCGTTTCCGGTATTACCGCATTCCGTTCCAAGGCCCCAAAACCTACAAAATCCCCCAGATGAGGTTCTAAAGACAAATAGCCCTCAAATCCCCGCTTATATAATTCGGTTAAAATTTCCGGAACCCTGCCGTCCCCTTCTCCGGCAGGAACCACATGGTGGTCGCTGTATACCGCATCCTTAATATGCATGTACTCAATATGATCCTTTAAGAGTTCAAAGGCTGCCGGGTAAGTTTCCACATCACACTGAACAAAGTTGGCCGGATCAAAGGTTAACCTGACATAATCACAATTCATCGTTTTGATCAGATCAAGACAACGTTCGGCTGTATCTCCATAGATATCCTTTTCATTTTCATGGAGCAGGACCAGACCCGAGCCCTCCGCAGCTTTAACAAAGCAACTCCACCGCTCCATAACCTGATCTCTGTATTGCGCAGGGTCTTCCCCCTCAGGAATAAAAAAACTAAACATCCGGATATAAGGGGTCTCCATAATCCGGGCAATCTCCAGAGTATGGTTGAATAAGGCCAGATGGGGCTTAAAATCATCAGTAATCATGATCTTGCCGAGGGGTGACCCGATCGCTGAAATCCTGAAATTCCTGGCATCCAGTTGTTTTTTGATCTCTTTCACTTCTTCCAGGCAGTATTCGACAAGCCCCTTTCCATTAACACCTCTCATCTCAATATATTCAATCCCATACCGCTCAAGAACATCCATCTGGGTCTTAAAATCTGCATCAATCTCATCGGCAAAGGCACTTAAAATAAACTTGCTCATGTTTGATTCCCTCCAGTTTAAGCATGGATACCTAGTTTTTTCAGGTTCTCCAGGCTGATCGCCAGACTCTCAAAGGGGTTCCTTTGACAAATGTCCTGTTCGACCACACACCATTCAACATCGGTCTCCCGGCAGGCCTTAATAATGGCCGGCCAGTTCAGGTTTCCTTCCCCTACCTCGGTCATGATCGGCTTACTTGCACTGTTAACCCCCATATCTTTGAAATGAATCACTTTCATACGACCCTTTGTCTTATTAATCCAGTCCACGGGATTAGCTCCTCCGGCCTGTATCCAAAAGGTATCAATTTCAAAATCGAAGACTTGCGGATCGCTTTCATTAAACAGGATTTCCAAGCCGCTGAGACCGTCGAACTTGACAAATTCAAAGTTGTGGTTGTGATAAATGAACCGCAGGCCGTTATCGGCCAATTTCCGGGCTATCTCCGAACCCTCCCTGGCAAATGACACATAGCCTTCCTTGCTTTTTTGGTATGAAACCGGCATTGAACCTACCCCCACATATTGGCAATTCCACAACCGATGCTGTCGGATGACACCCTTCAAATCATCCTTTAAACTGTCAAAACCGATATGGGTGGCACAGATGGTTAAACCTTCGGCCTCGACTATATCCTTTACCTGCTGATCTTCTATGGGACCAATGGCTGAAATCTGTACCGCATTATACCCCATTTCCTTGATTTTTTTCATGCTTTTGGCAAAATCACCGGCTGTTTTTGTATAATCCCTGATTGTAAAAAGCTGAGCCGCCACAATAGGTTTTTCCATAGATATCACCTCATCATGAATTTTTTATTTTGATTTCTTTACCGCTTGAAGAGGATTTATAAATACCCTCAATTATCTGGAGAGATTTAATTCCTTCTTCAACAGAGATGAAACCACCAGAATCATTTGTGAGAACAGAGCGATAAAAACATGCAATGGCAATTCCATGGCTCTTGCCCCAATAAGATTTATATTTGGGGTTACAGCCATCCTCATCCACCAGGATGCTTTGCTTATTGTCTTTGATCAGTATCAGTTGTTCCCCGCGAAGGCTTAAGGAGGCTTTAGTGCATTGAATTTCGATCTCTACCGGAGAATTGACGGTATAGCAGTTTGTTGCATAAAAGATGCCTCTTGCTCCGTTTTGGAAATTGATCGTAGCATCGGCAGTATCCTCTACCTCTATAATATCGTTCAACAGACGGGTAGAGACATTCCCCTTTAAAGACACTACATCTCCGGCAAACCACTGCATAAGATCCAGGGTGTGAATGGCCTGGTTGATCAGTACCCCACCCCCTTCGGTTGCATACTCCCCCCGCCAGTCGCTTTGGGCATAGTAGCTATGACCCCGATACCAGGTCACCAGCCCTTTAATCCCTCGGACAGGCCCCAATTGACCGCTCTCCAACAGCTCTTTGGCTTTTAGAGAAGTAGGATTGTAACGGTTTTGAAAACTTACACCGATATATCGCCCGTTTATTTTGGCCTCCCGGATCATCTTTTCAGCCTCTCCTACATTGATGGCTACCGGTTTTTCAACCAATACATGCTTGCCGGTCCTTACACCCTCAATGGCCATAGGGGCATGCAGGTAGTGGGGCGTACAAAGATGAATGACTTCAACGGCTTCATCGGCCAAAACGGTCCGATAGTCCTCATACCATTGGCAGCTGTAGCGAGCGGCTGTTTCCCGGGCCCTTTCCTTCCTGCTGTCGACTACAGCGATCAGCCGGGCCATCTTGCTGCCAACAACCGCATCGAGGTGCACACGGGTTATGGCGCCACAGCCGATGATCGCTACCCCGATCTCCTTCATCTTCTCTCCCTCACGTCTTATTTTCCTATCGAAAACCTTATTTCCATTACCGCGCACGGCAAGACTCCCGGATTACCAACCGGGTATTGAACTCCACCGTTTCAGCTTCGGTCTCACCATGCAACTGCCTTATTAAAAGACGGGCTGCCGCATTCCCTATCTCCACAAGAGGCTGTTTGACAACCGTCAAGGAAGGTTCGATAACTTGGGAAAGCAAGCTGTCGTCAAACCCGATCACTGATAAATCTTCCGGAATTTTGATCCCTATTTCCTTGGCTGCCTTGATCACTCCAATAGCCATCAGGTTATTGACGGCAATCACGGCGGTGGGAGGATTGTTTCGCTGCAGCAGCTGCAGAGCACACCGGTATCCGCCTTCCATTTCCAGATCTCCGGATATGATCAGCTCTTCCCCTTCTATCCCGGCCTCTTTTAAGGTATCCAGATATCCTTTTCTTCGCCTCCTCCGGGTCCCTGCCGTCAGGCCGTCGATGAATCCAATTTGCCTGTGTCCTAGCTTCAACAAATATCGCACAGCTTCACAGGCACCATAATATGTATTGATATAGATCTGGCTGACATTCGGAAAACGGCTTCCGAAGGTAACAACGGCAATATTATTCCTGCTAAGTTCCGTAATATTATCGAGATTGGCCTCATTATCCTCCGGTCTGACTCGGGTAGGACTGAAGATTACCCCGTCCACCCTCCTGGCGATTAGATTCTCCACATATCTGCTTTCCTTTTCTATACTCCGCTTGGTGTTGCACAAATAGATGTTGTAACCCTCCTCATCCAGCTTGCTCTCAATAATTTCACTGATCTGGGTATAAAAATTGTTGGTGATGCTGGGAATCAACAGAGCCACCGTATGAGTCCGGCCTTGGGCAAGGCTTTTGGCAATAGTATTGGGACGATAGTTGAGTTCCTGTGCTGCCTCCAGTATCCTTTGTCTGGTTTCCCCCTTGATCGGATGGTTCACACCATTAATCACCCTGGATACCGTAGCAACCGAAACACCCACCTTTTCGGCGATATCATAGATGGTTGCCACTAATCCACCCCCTTTTAGGTAAGCGGTTACCTTGGTAAATAAAAAAAGGTAACCGTTTACCTAATATTATAGCAACAGTTGTTTATTTGTCAAGCCTCTTTCCCAAAGGAGCGATCAAATACTTTGTCTAAATAACTAGTATATTAATTCATATGTTTTGATCTGTTTTGCGGAAAAGAGATCGCGAAAGGACTTTTTAGTTTCGAGGTTAAGCTCGGCCTTTCTCTCTTCATTCATGTTAACAAGATATACCCGTTTAAGCGCAGTAGTTGACTTAAATTCCAGTTCTTCCTGTTGCTCAGCAATATTGTATAATCTAATGATCACACTATCACCTTTTTCAGCTTTTTTCAGGGCTGATAAGACTAAATAATCAGCATCAACCGTAAATAAACTTTGTTCCCGGCAACTGCAACTGGATTGATAGCCCAATAGTGCCGTGTTAAAAGCGTTTGCTTCCTGAAAGGCTTTACTGGTCAACCAATCAGTCGAGTGGGGAATAATCGAATATTCATAGCTATTAACCCCGATACATTGGGCCTCAGGGGTAGGGAAATATCCCCAATCACCCATTTCTCCTACTGCCCTTAATAGTGTCAAGGCAATACTATTCCCCTGGTCAGGCAGTATTTCATATTCGGACAGACCTTTATTAGCGATCATCAGGCCCCTTTTACCATCATTGAGTTCAATAAATCTTTGTTGTCGGTAACAATTTGAGGGATTTTCCCAACCGGTCCAGGGTGAGTTAGGGCGTTTCAGCACATCAAACTGGCCTTCGGCATAATGATCAGGGGTAGTAATGTTTGTTGGGAAAAGAACCCGTAAACGATGGTCTTTAACTCTATTATTAAATGTTGTCTTTATATCCACTCTTCTGCTTTTTTTCCTTAACGAGATTTCCGTCTCGATCGGACAGTCAATGTATTGCTTCGACCGAGTCAACTTCTTCATGCCTTCCTGCGGTAATCTTAAATTCTGTTTGATCAAATAAACGGTTTCAACCAGGGAAGACTTTATTTTTTTAATTTCGGCCCTTTTACCACTAGTGGAAATAAGTTCATCGGTGGCCGGGGCTTTATAAAGATATTCATTCCCAATGTCGCCGGAATCCTGATAGATATTTAAGTTATCGTAACTACAGTTAGCCTGCCGGTCAAAGATATTAAAACTACCATCTTGATTAATCTTAACCGTTAAGTATTCATTCGCTAGGATCAAATCATCTTCATCGGACTCAGCAAGACTTGGCTTAACTTTCTTAATTGAATAAGTCTTACTCCCATTGGCCGGGATTTCTTCTCCGATAAAACGGAGCCGGTATTTTCTGGGATATTTTACTGCCCTGAATTGATTATCAGGTAATTCATAATTAAAAACAATCCCGTCGTCTTCGATATCAACCGGTATTGTCCGCTGATTATCATCGACCAGGACTATCTCATTTAGTACTTGCTCCGCCGGTAAGGTGAGCACTACTTCAACCAAGTCGGTTCTCGGCCAATTAAGGGTATTAAAGACTGTGACCGTCGATCCTTCACTATCATGCTTATTCCCGCCGGACTCCAGTAAATAAGCTGTGGATTTCTCCAGTAGTGCTTCAGAGATCTGCTGACTATTTTTAAAACGGATCACCATTTCTGCGTGGACATCATCGACACTACACCCGCAGATACTGTCATGGGCATGATTTTGCAGGAGATACTTCCAGGCTTGCCGGATAAACTCTTGTTCATATGTTTTACCGGCTAACCAGGCCATTGTTTCCAACGGCTCTACATATTTTTCCAACATATTCTGGGTAACCGAGTTCATCTGTTTTAAATAGATTCTGCTGGAAGCAGTATTCCGGAGAGTTGTCCAGCCGTCCGTATATTGGTTATTTAACTCACCACGCACTACCGGCAACTCGCCAATCTCTTGTTCAACCGCTTTGATATAGTCTTCCAGATTACTATGTAATAGCTGATCGGTCATCTGTTTTTGGGCTTTGTTCAGTATTTGCGGCAAATTCTGCTGGATCGGTTGATGGTCACAACCATTCATCATTAGCAGCTGGTTAGTTGTTGCATATCTTTCCGCATCTTCTTTGGCTTTTTCGATAAATTTAACACTTTTTTTCAGGTTTTCGGGTAGCTGATTGGCGTTATCATACCAATTGGCCATAAAAATCCCTAAGACACGGGAACCATCCGGGGATTCCCAGTAAATCTCAGACGGATATTGATTACTATTTCTTTGATTACATCCGGGCTTAATTCCCCTCCCAAAAACAGCGTTTGATATCCCAAAACCATTTAAGATCTGGGGAGTCTGTGATATATTGCCAAAAGCATCCGGAAGATAGCCAATTCTGGCTACACCACCATATTTTTCTCCGGTAATAATACCGAGCATTAAACTCCTGATATTTGCTTCACCACTGGTCAGATATTGATCCTGTAAGACATACCACGGACCAATTTTAATTCTACCTTGCTTAATATATTTTTTCAGTTTTTCTTCATTTTGTGGTTTAATCTCTAAATAATCCTCAATTAAAATGGTTTGACCATCGAGATAATAATAAACAAATTCAGGGTTATGATCTAAAAGTTCTAATAATTGATCGATTAATTGAACCAGTCGATACCTCAGTTTTTGATAAGGCAAATACCACTCCCGATCCCAATGGGTATGAGAGATAAAATGCAGTGTTTTCATTATTTTTTCTCCTTATAATTGAGTTATGTGGTAATAGCTTTAGTAGATTGCCTTTCGATCAATTTAACCGGCAAGACAATTTCTTCATATTGAAGTGGATTGTTTTCAATACTTTTGAGCACTATCTCTGCCGCCCTTTGACCGATTTGATAAAAATCCTGTTCGATCGTAGTCAAGGGAACCGCTATATTCTGGGATAGATTGATATTATCAAAACCAATTAAGGAAAGCTGCTCCGGAATACCTACCCCCATCTCCCGACAGTTTCTTTCCAAATTAATCGCCACATAATCGTTTTCAGTACAGATAGCCGTAGCCCCATGATTTAACAGCCCCTCGAGCATAACTTTTGCTTGTTGGTTTTCTTTGCGACCATTTTCATTGAGTGTCCCAATTGATTTTAATTCTCCCAGTTTTATTAACTCTGGTATTAATCGAACCCCATGATCTTTACAGGCTTTACAATATCCAAAATAACGCTGACGGACAGTTACGATCTCTTCAATCGGCACCCCGGAGATATAAGCGATCTTGCTGTGGCCGTTTTTAATTAAAAGCTCTGCGGCCATATATCCGCCCCGAAAGTTATCGGAGACCACATAATTGATCGGGATACTCTCCAAATTTTTATCGATCGTGACGAGCGGGAAACTATTTAAGTGAAAATAATTTAATAGATTTAAATTGGTAGTATCAGAGATCGGATAGTAGATAATCCCGGCAACTTCTTTTTCAATTAATTCTTTTAATACTTCCTCTTCCTTATTAACACTCCGGTCACTACTATGGACACTTAAATAATGGCCTTGTTGCTCTAAATATTCCGTTGCCCCCTTAATTGTATCAATTATTCTGCCCATTGAGCTGCTAAACGGCAAAACAATGGCCACCATTTTATTGTATTTATTCCTTTTTTGCTTGCTGGGAGATACAAAACTACCACTACCCCTTACCCGATAGATTAACCCCCCTCTTTCCAGTTCCACCAGCGCCCTTTTGGAAGTAATCCGACTAACCCCGAAAAGCTCAGCCAGTTCCTGTTCAGTAGGTAGTTTCTGATTGGGTAAAACCTTTTTACTATGAATTAAATCAATTAAGTAGCTTTCAATTTGTATGTATAAAGGTTTGTTTGTTTTTTTTGTTACTATAACCACCCTAACCTTCGATAATAATATTAGTATCATTATATTATTGTCATACAAATCTGTCAAATCTTATATCTTGCGGCAATCGGGTGATTGAAGAGCGATTTTAATGGTTATGGCCGGGCTTTTCCAGGGCAGATTTTATTGATAACAGGAATTCAATTTGATCACATTGTAACTGACCGCTAAATTGCCAGGCACCCGTATCTTGAGTAACCTTGATCAGCAAGTGATTCCAGGCTCTTTGTAAAGGCAGAGCTTCAACCTTAAATTGACCGGGCTGACAGGGATGGATACTATGATCGGACTGGAGTAACCGGCCATTTAACCACAACTTAAATCCATCATCAGAGCCAATTAATAGATCCAGTTTCGGCATATTCGGTTCAATCAGGAGATCATCCAACGGTCGGGGGCTGTAGAGCCAGAAACTCAAATAAACTGCCCCGGTGGTCTTTACTCCCGGCAACCCCATTTGCAGAAAATCAAAGATCCCTTGCTCATTGCTGCTCCCACACTGCCAGCTATACTCCCCTACTTGCTCACCGCTGACCGGAGAGATAGTAGTTTCCCCGCCCAGAAAATCGGTTGCATCGGCAGCCGCAAAAGTCTCCGCGCCAAACCGGCCAGATACCAGAGCCTGTTGTAATACCCCCTGCTGATCAAATAGATTCCCGGCAATCATTGCTTTAGCTTCCTGTAGCTCGATCCCTAAATTGCTAAAGAGCTTCCGATAAACCTCTTTAATCTGGAGCGAACCAATACTCTGGTTTAATGAACTGACTAAGACCCGACCTTTCCCCTGTGGTAAGCCTACTAAGGCCGCCCCGGCTCCTTTTGATTCCCGTTCACTGCGCAGGAGCGCGGCAGTTTTAGTATATTCGGGCTGACCATTCCAGCGACCCCAGTCGCTATTACAGGCTTCTAAGATCACACTACCTTGCTCAACAAACTTCCCGGCCAGTCCCTTTACTATAACCGGACTCTCTTGCTTTTCACTCAAATAAAAATCAGCGGCAGTTAAACCGGCGATAACTGGGTCGGTCGACAACGGCAATAAAGAACTGGCCTTACGCTCTGTTAATGCTAAAGGTAGGGGTAATAACTGATTAATTGCTGCTAACGATCCTTCAGCTATCCCCCAGAATAGCACGGTTCCGCCATTTTCCAGGACCTGATTAATCTGTCGCTTTATTTCGGTTAGATCGCCGGTGGGGGGATGAACCCCATCAATGATCATACATTGGTCGGCTTGCTCGAACTTTGCTTTAATTGGTAGCCCCAAAAATTCCAAGATAATTCTTGCTTTTGACTCCTCGGCCCCAAGCAAAACGACATCTCTAATCGTAACGGGCAGTGGTCGCACTACCTCCTTACTTTCCGGGCTTTTACTCTCCCACTTGCCGGCAACCGCACCATCACAACCGAAAGCATCTTTGACTGCTTCAAAAACGGGCCAGGGCTGATACAAAGGGAGGCGAGAATCATAGCCGGGATTTAGGGTAGTACAGTAAGGTCCGAGTCTTTCCGGTTGCACACCGGGTCGTCCCTCACTAAACTCCGGAAAAAAGACCCCATCTGTTAACTCCGGTGGACAGGTTATATCGGCCAGGCCGAGTTCCAGTGGTTTTAATCCATACCAGACAAGATTAAAAACACTGGCAAATGTCGCCTTTAACTCCTGCTGTAATTGGAGCAATTGAAATGATTCGATCGCCAGCGCTTCCATCCGTCCCTGTTGGGACTGATAGGCCCGCTCCCCATTATACCTGGCGACCTGACGTGGGGTAGCATAATAACATCCGCTCTGTTCACCGATCCCCCAGGGTTTCCCCCGGGCAGCCAGGTCTCTCATTGTATCTTCTCCCCCGTAGTGATCGATAATTACCGGAAAACGGCCTTCCGCGTCTTTCTCTCCGTCACCGGATATCCAGGGGCGGGTGGTGTCCAGTGCTCTAACTATCTCCAGCCAGTCCTCAATTGCTCGATATAATGGGTCTAGCAAATCCGGTCGATTATATACATGCCTAATTACCGGGACAACCTCATTACAGACACTCCACCCAAAAATACTGGGATGATTACGATCACGTAAGACTAATCTCTCCACATGCTCCTTACAGCTTGCCCAGAATTGCTCGGAATCGACTTTGGGTCCGCCATCACTGGCCCAGATCGCTGTTTCATCAAGGATACAGATCCCCATTTCATCGGCCAGTTCCAGATAAAAGCGGGGGAAAGGCTGGGCATGTAAGCGGACTGCATTGGCATTGACCGCTTTTAGCATTTTATACCAAGCCCAGGCGTAACGTCTGGTCATCTGGGGTATCCCCATAAAATGCCAGGAATCTCCCTTAAATTTAATCGGTTTTCCGTTTAAATAATACTGGTCACCCGCTAATTTATATTCACGCCAACCAAAACGTTGATAAAAACGGTCGATTATTTCCTCCTTTTGAGCAATAGTTAGAACCAAGCCATAAAGAGATGGACTGGCCGGTTCCCATAGCTCCAATTCGTTGTTGATCTTTTTGGTTAAAATTATCTCTGTTTGTTCTCCCGGTGGCAGACTGATCGCTGTCTTAGTCAGTTTTAATACCGGTTGCTCCAAATGCCACTTTACCTCCGGTGCTGATAAAACATCCCCGGCTGCGTCCGAAGACCAGGGTCTAAGCTCACCACTGATTGCTATCTCCTGTCGCTGATTAGTCTGATTGTTGATGATTAACTCTACTGCTAAAACACCTGTTGACACAAGCGGTTTAAGATAGATTTGTTCAATATATACAGCCGGTAGGATTAACAGCGAAACATCCTGCCAGATCCCGACAATATGAGTACCCCAGAAAGAACCACCCTGATAAGAGCGGTAACCCACCGTACTGCGGTCATCAAAAAGGGAAGCTTTCCTGATTCCGACCATTATTTCATTTTCACCACCGGTATTGAGCTGGGCTGTAATATCAATTTCAAATGGTAGAAAGGCATCAAAGTTTTCTTTTACCTTTTTTCCATTAATATATACCTCGGCATAACCGGCCACTGCTTCAAAATGCAGAATAACCCGTTTTTCCGGCAAATCTTCCGGGGAGATAAAGGTCTTTTTCAACCAACCCATTCTGAACTCTTCCCATGCGGCCGGATAACTGGGAAATACACGAAAATCCCCGCCGTCCCCCCGGGCAAAAGAATTTACATTCCAGGGGGAAGGTACTTTCAGATAAGTCTCTTCCCAACGTTCGGGATCCGGAGGGTTTAATTCCGGTGGCTGCCCTTTATTCTCTTCCCAATCAGCCGGCAGCGGGACTCCCTGAAAGCGCCAACTTCCGTTTAAAGATATCTCTTCCCGATAAGGTCTTTCCAGCTCTGTAATCAGTCCTTGATGGGGGGCAAAAGACCGGTTGAAATTAAATTTTGCCTGCTCATTAATCGGGGCTAATCCTTCTTGTTTGCTAAATTTCATAGCTTCCCCTCCTTGTAATTAACATTAAAGTGGTTTGATCAAAAAACTAAAATTATATTTCCCTGCTTTGATCTGATATTCCTGATGGATCGTCCGGCCCCAACCAGTATCACCACCCAGTCCGGTATGACGGTGATCAATATTTACCCAGATCTGTGCACGGGGCTGCAATTCAAATGAGTGTTTAGCCTGACGATAGTCTTCAACACTATTATAATGGATATCGAAATGGAGCAGTTCCCCACCTTTAATCATCAACCCGTTCCCCTCTTGATCAACTAATGAAAACCACCGGACATCCTCTTTACCACCACATTCTACCGGTACTATGTAGGGAAAATGCTGCTGCTCAACACTACTTTGATAAAGACCGATCTGGGCACTGCTTTTCCGGTCGGCATAATTTTCATAAGGTCCTCGGCCAAACCATGTTAATGCTGAATATTGCTCCGGAATAAGCAAAGTCAGACCAATCCGGGGTAAGATCGGTAGTTCCGGATCAATATCTACCCTATTTTCTACTTCAATTAGACCATTACCATCAATTTTATATTTTATTGTACTGCTAATAGCTGGCTTCAGATTAACTGCTGCCAGTTCTGATGAAACCTCAAGCTCGACCTGCGTCTCTCCGTTCAGCTCAACCCTTACATCCTGGACTTTTCGGTCTAAGCGATCTAAACCAGCCCTTTCCCAGTGATATAGATTAGACTCGCTATTACGCTGTGCTTCGTCAATCCCGGTCGGGGCACGGTAATAATTTTCTATCGCCCCGCTATTAATAATTGTTCGGCCCTTATACTGAAATAACTCGATCTTACCCGCTTCCTTGCTGAATTTAATGATAAAGTCTTTTCCGGTAATCAGAGCAAACCCGGCCTGATGCTCCAGCGCAATTTTCCCACTCGGTCGGGCGACCGTTTTGTTTAGCGGAGGTTGCCTGACCTCCAGCGCAAACTGTTCTTTGTAAAGCTCAAATCCCCGCGCTGCCCAGTAAGTATCTTTTTTTAGGACAAAAGAGAAATTAAGAAAATATTCGGCACCTGATCTGGCCTCCGGCCAGAAGAAATCTTTTATTTGCACGGTAGCTTTGTCTCCGGCCGGAACATTTAGCTCTTCTATTACACCGTCGCGGATGACCCGGCCATTTTCGGTTAAGCGCCATTCTACCTTTAAATGGCTAAGATCCGAAACTAAGTACTTATTATAGACGGTGAACTCACCCTGCTTAAGCGTTAATTTTTCGATCTTAACCGGGGCCTGGATATTTTTAATCTCATATGCACCCGGATATGGGGTTAAATCCGGCATAACTACCCCGTTAAGACACATATCAGGGACATCATCGACAACAGCTTCGCCAAAATCACCACTGTAAGCCCAATACTCATTGCCGTCCTGGTCATATTTGGTCAGCGCCTTATCGGCCCAGTCCCAGACAAATCCTCCCTGAAAGCGGGGATAGCGGTCAACTGCCTCCCAGAACTTGTAGAAATTACCGTTACTATTACTCTTCGAATAGGCATACTCACTCATGATCATTGGCCGTAAATCATGATCACTCGTCATCACTTCCGCTACCCAGGATAAACCGGGATACATCGGGGCCCTGAGATCAGAAATTTCAGCACCGGGATCACCGCTTTCATATTGGACCAGACGGTCAGGGTCATATTGCCTGATCCAGCCTGCCATGGCCGCAAGGTTGATTCCTGTCCCCGATTCATTACCAAGTGACCAGATTAAGATCGAAGGGTGATTTTTATCGCGCAAAACCATCCGCACCGCCCGTTCAAGATAAGCTTGTGCCCACTCCGGATCATTGGATAAACGCCCCTCCAAAGCATGTGTTTCCAGGTTAGCTTCATCGACCAGATAGATCCCTAATTGATCACAAAGGTCATACCATAAAGGGTCATTAGGATAATGGCTGGTTCGAACCGCATTAAAATTTAAGCGTTTCATCGCTATTATCTCCTGTCTCATTCTTTCCGCACTGATCGTCCTTCCGGTTAAAGGATGGTGTTCATGGCGGTTAACCCCTCTGATAATTAATCGT
This sequence comes from Halanaerobiales bacterium, assembly GCA_022360715.1. GTDB lineage: Bacteria > Bacillota > Halanaerobiia > Halanaerobiales > DTU029 > JAKSCG01. The sequence continues at coordinate 11,203 of JAKSCG010000104.1, read as the reverse complement.
TCCCCGTTAAGCCTGATTACTCCGTCATCGCCTATCTCTATTTTTCGGAATCCGACCCGACAACTTTCAAAGTCGATCTCATTTTGCTCCGGATCGAGCAGGGTTAGCACCAGGGTATAAAGATAGGGCTGTTCGGCACTCCATTTCTTGGGGGCCGAAATTAAGGTCTTTAAAAGGGCAGCTCCCGCTTCAGGAACTAATTGAGCGAGGGGTTTATACATCGAAGTAGTAGTTGCTACCCCTTCCCGGAGTTCAACGATTTTGTCCCCGTTTTGATCATATAAACTTGCTTGCACACTATATCCCTGGACACTTTCTTTTTGATTAAGATAACAATAGACGGCCAGCTCCGCATCCTGATATTGCTCATCCAGTCTGGTAATCACCCGAAAATCATTAATGTAAATCGGGGGTTTACTATAGAGAGTCACCGAACGTTGGATCCCGGAAAGCTGCCAGTAGTCCTGGTCTTCCAGATAAGAACCGTCCGACCATCGCATTACCTGGACGGCTAAACGGTTTCGACCGGGTTGGAGATAAGCTGTGACCTTAAATTCCGCATCTATTTTGCTGTCCTGGGAATAGCCGACTTTTTTTCCGTTAATCCAGCAATAAAAGGCTGATTCAACCGCTCCAAAATTAAGCAGGACCTCCCGCTGCTCCCAGCCCGCCGGCAGCTCAAAATCGGTTAGATAACAACCGGTCGGATTATCACCGGGTATAAACGGAGGTTTTAAAGGGGTTGATTGGTCTTGATGGAAATGATATCTTATATTAGTATAAATCGGTTGGCTAAATCCCTGTAGTTCCCAGTTTCCCGGCACCTTGATCTGTTCCCAACCGGAATAGTCAAAGTCCTGTTTAAAAAAATCAGCCGGTCGGTCCTCCGGATTTTTAAATAGCTTAAATTGCCACTTCCCATCCAACACCGATACATATTGCGATCTCCGCCGATCACATGATAAAGCGTCTGCTTGATTTTGATATGCCCCCAGTGGTACATGCATTGCTTCTCTATTTTGCTGTAATATGTATTGATTTTCCCAATCTTTTCGCTCCATTTTGCTCACCTATCTTTTAATAAAGTTTAGTGACGGTTATTTTTCCACTCTTTCAGCCAATCCTTTTCTCTAATCTCTCTTCGATAAACCGACGATAATACCGAAAGATTTTGCCAGTTATCATCTAACAACTTGCCGGAATTTCTAAGATGGGAATTGATGATATTGATTTCGCCTTCGGCAATAAAAGCCGGCTTTCCGGTTATGTTAAAAGTAGCTAATTGCAGATTGAGGGTTCCGTTTTTTACAATAGCACTCAATTCAGTAGAACCCCAACAGGCCAGATTATAGAAGTTGGCGGTTTGCTCGAATCGAGCACTTAAGGTAATATAGGCGGCATCATCATACTTGTTGCGGTAGGTATTAACTAATTGTGTATTAATAAAATCCATCCCTTTCTCACCGAGTGCGGCCAGATATACCGGCTGTCTGGCAACATCCACCCCTTGTCCCAGACACCAACCGGACGGTCCCCGTCCATGATCATCTTTTAAATAAACCCCTTTTCGGCCGAATATCGAAAAATTATTGTATAAAATTTGCTCGCTACAATCTCCCAAAATGATATGATCACAATTTTCAGCCAGATATTTGGATAAAACATCTCCCCAGTATTTGGTCTCAGCCAATGGTGGTGAATCTTCCCACTCACCCCATTGCGTCTCACGGCCAAAAAGAAGAGAACCCCAGTTCATCTGGATATTATTAATAGCCCCGCCGGTAGAACCTGCTCCGACGCGCACTGTATTATTCCAGACCTGACCGGAAAGATAATCAACATAATGACGATCGGAGCGATTGGTAAAAAGGTCTACCGCATTATAAGTATTACGGACGGTTACATTGATAATATAGACATCACTACCCAGACTCTGAATGGTATAAGGATATGGTTGAATATTATCATAACGTTGTTCGGGGTAAGTAAAAGTAACTCCCCGGACACCACTTTGGGCGGCTAACTTTAAAAAGGGAGCCCCCTCTGCTTCTCCTTGACCATTATAAACAAAAATTCTGCTGCCAATCGCCCGTCCTTTATGGCTAACCGTCGCTGCACCCATTAATTCCACCCCGGACGGAACGAACAAATTACCTAAAACCCGATATTTTCCCGCCGGTAAAAATACTATCCCACCGCCTTCGCTTCCGGCCTGATCCAGTGCTGACTGAATTGCCTCGGTACAATCAGTACTAAGATCATTTTTGGCATTAAAGGGTTCCCTGGTTACATTATAGAAGGCTAACCTGGCCGGCCCGTGTCTTTGCAGTTTAATCGGAGGAAACTCAGATAAACCTGTCCCCTGCACTGTTGTATGATCGATGAGCGGTTGTGCGTCACTGTTATTTTGGATTACCGGGTCATATTTAAAGCTGTTACCGGTAAAAGTGGTCTTGGGCCTGCTTCCGGCCAGGGTTATTTGTGGCGTTGTGCTCTTGATATCACAATTAACCATATTTAAACTGCCGTTATCGGTATAAATCTGTCCCTGCTTGATCATACTTTGCTGGATAAACACCTTTCCTAATCCCTGATTATTAATGGCATAATCACTGCCGTCGATCGTACAGCTATGAAAATTTATAATTCCACCTTCACTATGCGGGTCATCAGTCAACATGATACCGGTCTCGGCATTTTTTATCTCGATCTTGGTAAAAAGCATCCCGGCATAAGATGCACCATCAATGTAAATACCGGTTTTACATCCGGTTAAGCTTATACCATAACATTGACCATTGGGGAAACTATGGTGTATTTTCCTGCCAGTTCTAGCCCTATTTTCATATTCTTCCACACAGTCCGATTCCTTACAGTGGACACCTTTGTTATATCCTTCCGCGGCAACATAAGTTAAATATGACCAGTCCTGTCGTCGTAACACAAAAGCTGTTCCGTGTTGATAAATCCATTCAACATGCGGACCATTTACAGACGGTGAACCGGGAAGACCGGATTCTGACCAGTACTTCGGTGAAAAATCGACAAAATGAGTCCGGCCAACATCAGCTGTCCCATCAATTTCTATCCCGGTGGTCAGGGGTGTTCCGTAAATATTTTCCAGCATATAACATCCATTCATCTCCGGCCCGGTGCTAATTCCATGATAGCTGTTGATCAAGGTTACATTTTTAACCCATGATGCATTAATTTTTAAAGTTAGCGGATAGGGTACAATCTGATCGGCCGTCTGTTCCGGATACCAGATCGTTATACCATTAATTGAACCGGTTGCCGCAATGGTAATAAATGGTCTGGCTTGATCATTACCGCGTCCGGCGTAAGCCATCAGGATCGTACCTTTTACTGCTTTCCCCGCTTCCGGTTTGAGCCAGTCACCCTGTAGAGTAACCCCGGGCGGGATCGTTAAGTCGCTCTTAATAACATATCGACCTTCCGGTACAAAGAGAGTCCCTCCGCCGATCATCCCTAAAATATCAAGCCCCCGTTGAAATCGGGCTGTATCGTCAGTTACCCCGTCGCCTTTAGCCCCAAAATCCTTGACTGAATAACCTGCTACTACCGGCTGTTCAGTCGGGTAGTTTGTCTCGATTAACCGCCAATCCAGGCGGGGAAAAGGGATATCCTCATCAGCAATAACGGTCAAACTGCTTCCCAGGACAAAAAGCATTATGATCAATCCTATTTTGAAAGATAAAATTCTTTTTTGGACCATGATACCTCACCCTCGCTTTTTTAATTTTATCAAAAGCCTATTAATCATTCCAGTCAAAGATCTCCTCTTGCACGGGTATTTCCCCACGGATCATCTGTCCGGCTTTTCCGGCCAGCCTCAGATAGTGATCAGTCGGCAACCCTTCATAACTAACAAATTTACTGGCCCCGATCGGGGGGTTATTGGTGCATTTAAAGATAGCGGTGCCTTCATCTATCTCATCAAACATCGCCAGGTACAGCATTGAAGCCCCGGCCCTTTTCGCTTCAACACACTGTTTCCATAAAAAATGACCCTTCTGCCGTGGAATCTTATTGATAATATCCTTCCCCTGACAGAGGTTATACCAACTGAAACCCGGGAAGACTACCGGCAAATAATCCTTGCCCTGTTCTTGACACCACCGGACATCAAGTTGCCACCGTTTTTGGGCATGAAGGGTTACATGCTCTAATGTGCCATATCGGCCGACACTCCAGGGACTTACGATATCGGCTTTTTTAATAATCTGATGTAACTTTTGATCAGTCAGACAGTCCTGGTCAAGGGACAGCCAAGCCGTAGGGACTCCCAACATCACCGTACATCGTCCGTACTCCGGGTCATTTTTAAAAAAATCGACTAATTGTTCCCATTCCGACAAAGTGGTTTGCCGATCGAGAAAACCCATTCCCCATAATGCGATCAGCGGCCTTCCGTTGTGGTGTAAATAAGCCTGATCATTTTGATCACGGGTTATTCCCATTTGATCAACCAACCTCTTCCAATCAGCAAGCAACAGTTCGAATTGATTAGGCTTTAAACCGGATAGGTCATACATTACTATATAAGCACGTCCGGTCCGATTTGCCGCTTCCCGGCAATTTACTAATACCTGATTAACTCCCTTTAGCTGCTTCGGCTCAAGGGTCGAAACTACAAATCGCTGCAAAAAAGCTGCATCAATCCCATAATCTCTCATCCAGGCAAAATGCCGGAAAACAGTTTTCTTATTCTGGGAACTAAAGGTATAGGCAGTACTGCCGTCAGCATGTTTAAACTGTGTCTTATACTTCTCATCTTGATCCAGTTCACTTACATCCGGCCATAGATCAATCGAACAATGCCCTGGTTCAAATTTACCATTAGACTGGTAGTGGTTCCAACCGAGACCGGCTCCGTCTCCTTCACAGGCAAACCAACCCTGGTAGCCACATACAATCTTATTATGCAAGGTTGCGGTATCTGTCCCGGCCAGGCTCGGTCCTTGGTAGTATCCTGTCTCCATCTCCTTTTCTCCTTCCAAATCTAATTGAGCAAAACGATACCAGGCTAATTAGCTTAGCCTGGTATCGAACTCCCTCTACTCAGACTAAGTTATTTTTCATTATAATACTTATCCACTTCAGCCTGGACCTGCGGGGCTACTGAGTCCATCGCCGAGGCCGGGCTTTCATGACCATACAGCACTTCTCTAATCTTGCCTAAGAAATCGGTCTTGCCCAGGAATGGTGCTCCCCCTGATGGATCATAATAGATATTTTCATACATTAATCGCCTGCTTTCAACTGATTCAAAATCCCTGACCTGATTACCAAATTCTTCGAGCTTCTGGTTTACTCTCTCCTCATTGTCGAGATATTTACCGGTAGCTTTAAAAAGAGCACTGGCTACCTCGATGATTTCCGCCGGGGTTTCTACAGTAACCGGCAAAACAAACATGGTAGTAAACTCCGGTGAGGCTATATGTTTTCCGTCATTAGGTCCTTTCGGGATCATAACATAACCATAATCATCAGCCATTTGCGCATAGTTGCAGTGCCAGGAGGAAAAATTGACATTAGCCAATAGCATCCCGATGTTACCGGCAATAAAATTATCCAGCCCGTTAACCCCGTCTTCACCATTATAAACCGACTTATCGACGTTGATTAGCTCATTCCAGTATTGAAGAGTCTCGAGGGCCGGCTTCCGATTATAGGTAAAGGCCATGCGTTCATTTTCTTTTTGATATACTAAAGCATTATTACTATATCCCCAGTTTACAACCAGATGGGGCTCAACTGCCCTGTACTGACTGGAAAAACCCCATTGATCGATCTTACCGTCACCGTCAGTATCCCTGCTCGCTTTCCGGGCAATCTCTCTAAATTTCTCCCAGGTCCACTCGCCGGCCGCCTGTAATTCGTAGAGATTGGGCAGCCCTTCTCTTTCGAACAAAGACTTATTCCAGACCAGACCATATAAGGCCGATATCCCGTCACCGATTGAAAAACCATATGTTTTTCCAGCATATGATGTATAGTCTTTGATGCATCTCTGCTGATAAAAAGGGAGACTATCATAATACTGCTGATCAAGTACATCATCGAGCCGCTTTAAAGCCCCAACACTGGCCAGTTGGAAAAAGGCCGCGGACTGGACTTGAAAGACATCGGCTACCGATTCCCCGGCAGTTGCCCCGGTCATTATGGTATCAACCATTTCCCCGTGTGAAATCTGCTTAAAGGCAAATTTGACGTTAAATTTCTCTTCGACATAAGCAGTCCAATCGGCCCCATCCCCTTCTAGGTAATATGGCCCCAGATTATTAAATGCACCAATGGTGACTGTTTGACCACCCAAATCATATTCAGCCATCGTCGCCCCGCTAAGCAAGACAACTAAAAAGACTAATAATATCCAGCTTTTTGCATACCTTTTCATTGCAATTCCTCCAATCTAATTTTGAGTAACCATGAAATTAAGGATAAATCTCGATTCTTGTAAAGCTACACCCCCTTTATAAAATATTTTTGCTACCCGATATATTGTCCTTTACTCCACCAGCCCTGTTTTTTCAATGCTTTCAATAAAATACCGCTGTAAAAAGGTATAAAGCAGAATTAAAGGGGCAATAAATAAAATAATCCCGGCATTGTTTAAAATTGAGTTAAACTCAGAGGTCAATAGTGCCGCCCTTTCGGCCGCAGTGAGATGGACTATCCCATAATTAAAGGACAAGTCCTTTAAAACATGGGGTAATAACTCGGCATTGGGTAAAAACAGATCAGTATAGAACAGATCATTCCACTGCCAGACAAAAGAGAAGAGAAAGACAATTACCATCGCCGGGACGGCATGGGGCACCATAATCGTCAGAAATGTTCGAATCGGCCCGGCCCCGTCAATATAAGCAGCTTCCTCCAGTTCACTGGACATCCCCAAAAAGTACTGCCGCATGATGAAAATAAACAAGCCGTTTTTCAAACCGACCCCGGTCAGGGAGATTAACAAAAAGGGCCAGAAACTACCCAGCAAATTAATCCCGTTACCGGGAATCAGACCAAACAAATTAAAATAACGAAAATTCAAGTAGCGCGGAATCATGATTAATTGAGGAGGAACCAGCAATACAGCAATCACCAGAGCAAACCAGAGCTTTCTGCCCCGAAACTTAAAACGGGCAAAGCCATAGCCAATAACTAAACAGGACGCTAATTGAGCGGTACTGACGAGCAAGGTTAATAAAAATGAATTCAAAAATGTCTTGGGATAATTCATCAGGCTAAAAGCGACCTTAAAATTTTCCAGGGTAGGCTGCCGTGAAATCCAATAGACGGTCTGGTCAAATAAATCTTTTTGAGTCATCAATGATGAGGATATCTTTAATAGCAAAGGATAAAGAATGATAAAGGATAGACCGATAATTAAAATCCCTCGAACCAGTGCATAACTGAATTTAATTACCTTGTGCTGATACTTTTTCACGCTAACCCCTCCTTTAGTGTTGTTGTTGATAAATATAACGGGAGATAATCCCGACAATTAAGCCCAATAAAGCCGCGATCGCCAGAAAGTATATCCAGGCCATGGCTGTACTTACGCCGTAACCTGCTCCCCCCCAGGCTTCTTCTTTGAGCAGTGCGACGATTCTATTTTGCGGTGTCGTAAAGGCATCGACAAAGATATAAACAATGTTAACCAGAATAAATGAACTAATTAAGGGAAAGGTTATTTTCCAGAAACTCTCCCATTTAGTTGCTCCTTCAATATATGCTGCCTCATAAATTGAATTGGGAATCGACTGTAAAGCAGCCAGAAAGATTAAAACAGGTATAGCCGAAGAATTAATAATATCCGGGAGACGATTGATCGCATAACCGATATAATTAACAAAGTTATACGGGAACTTTAAGCTATATAAAAATGATTGTAAAGCTCGCGTACTGATGATTCCGCCAATATTACTAACCTGCTGGATATTTAAAGCCTGCTGGATATAACTACCTTGTTCTAAGTTATAGATTATTTTAGCGGTCAATATTACCGGTAAAAAGAAGATCGTCCGGGCCAGAAACCTTCCCCGGAACTCCTGGTTAAGCAAATTAGCAATAAAAAAACTAAAGATTAGAATTAAAGGGATATCATTAATCATCCCTAAGATCCCTTCAATTAAAATCCGGACAAAATTAGGATGGACCAGGACTGCTTCCCGAAAGTTTTCTAGCCCTACATATTCAAGCACAAAACCACTCTGGGTGATCTCCAGTTTATTCAAACTAAAGATGACGGATTGAATAAACGGATAAAGAAAAAAAAGGATAAACCCAATGATAAAGGGTGAAATAAACAGATAACCGGTCAAGCCTCGCTTGCTCCGCAGAGAAAGTTTTAACTTGCTATCTTTTTTCATTGTCTTCACTCCCCAGGATTAAATAGTCCAACCCATCCAGTAAATGCTCCCCGATTTTTACGGTCTGCTGATTATAATTAACAATGATCCTGACCCCGTTTTGATAAGTAGTTTGAAAGACATTTTCCTGTAACTCTTGATGATTTAAGATCGGCTGATTCCTCAACTGGGCATAAATACGATTATATTCCCGGTACAGCTCTACTGCCAGCTCAAACCAGGGTTGGTAATTGCCGGCAAAAAGGTAATCATAATCGGTATTTTTTACCCGGGCCGAATCATGATAAAACCATTTAAAATAAGGCAAAGAACCGGTCTCGAGCATTTTTAAAAAAGAATGTTCAATATCTGCCTCGAAATTGAGGGGCTGAGCCGCATAATCAATATATCCGTGAATAACAATCTGGTAAAAAGGGATCGAACGATCGATTATTTTAAGTTTCGGACCGTCAGCCGGGATATTTAAAATATTACTGCTATAAGGAATAGCATAGGAGTTTCCCGCATTAACCAAAACGGCATAACCTGATTCTTTAAGTCTTTGTAACTGTTCAGTCTGTATTTCCAGTGCCTGTTGCCGATCAATTAGTTTTTCCGTGTCTTCCTGAAAATCAGAATCGAGTTGATTACCAATACTCGCTAATCCAATCCCCTTAATTGCTAATTGATTGTAATCCTCTAAAAAATCATTAACGGTGGAAGTAAGGCGGTCCGGTGAGAGAACATAGGCCTCTTTCCCTTTTACCCGGTAAAAGGTTGACAGATTATATTGATTCTTAACGGTGATCAGCCGATCCAGCCGTCGGGCTGAATCATTAGCAACACTGACATTATCCAGTAAGGAATCATTAAATATATTTAAGAAATCAACCTGGGGATATAATTCCATCCCTTTACCCTGGAGCAAATCTCTTAGTTCCAGTAGTTCCTTGTGACTACCTAAGCCCTTTTCAATTTTTACCCGGTCGGGAAAGATATGGTTAAGGCCCCGGGCCAACCAGCCTGAATAAATTACTTTTAAATTATTGACACCATGGTTAGCCAGTTTTTCGATAATCTCCTGCGCCTGTTGAAAAGTTGTTAATGGTTGCACAACTTCCGTCGGAATCCCGAGCACTGGTTTAATGTCGGTAATTGCCCCGACTAATTCCAGATAGAAGGGAGTACTCTCCTCCGCTTTTAGTGCTTTTAATTGATCCTGATTAATTAAATGCTCCCGGTAAGCATGAGCCATCCCGACATAGTTAGCCTGGGCACCGCTTAAAAAAGAGTAACGGACCCTAATATCTCCCTGATAAATACGGGATTGATAAACATTAATCTTGGAGCGGCGATTAGCCAGATAGGTCTCCCCTTTTGGTATGACAATAAATTCGGGATTAACTGTATTAAAAGAATGAATCCTCCCGCTTTTTTCGGCCTTAATTACCGCTAACGACTCACCCTCTTCAAGCATGGCAAAAAGGGCTTGGTCGTCATTCTTTATCCCAAAAACCGGCAGGCTGATCTTGGGTTGATAATTGATCCGTTCTCTTATTTCTTCGATTGATAAGTCCTTCCCGTAAACATTGGCACTATATGGTTGAACCGGCAAATCACCTGGCTGATAGTTAATCAAAGCCCCTGAACCCTCCGGGATCACGATATAACCCTGCTGATCCTGATCAGCCGCACCAAAGTAAGGCAACAGACTAATCCGATGCAATGGTAGTGTTGTCTTATTCCCATCTTGATCTAATATATTTAAAGGATATTCCAGTTCTTTTACCGGGATATTAACAATCAGATTTTCATCCTCCAGGTAGTATTCCACCGCTATTTTGAATACCTCAATATTTTTTTTCACCGGTGCTAAATTATTCTCCCGCCGATCATCATTTACATCGGCAATTGTGTACCCGGACTTTTTGATTAAATCAATTAGTTTTTTCTTTTTATAATTAGGGAGATCAAATAATAGATAAGACTGTTGCCCCAGCAGTTGGGAAAAATCAGCTCTAGTTAGCTCACGATCACTTTCAATATCATCTCGCGACAAAGGCAAACCCTTAAGGTAGTTAAACAACCTGCTTCGATCTTCTTTTAATTCAACTTTCAGCCGTTCTTTTTTGCTGGTTAATCGTCCTATCTCCGCAGTGGAATCAGCCGGGAGCTGCTTGATTTGTGCTTCAATCTCTTTTATTTTGCTTAAGTCTTTTTCATTTTGTGCTGAATAGAGTTGATATTCACCAAAGACATCGGCACTGCTAATAGTATTGTGAAGATCGTTTTTATTGGCTGTAATCACATCATAATCACCGGTTTTCTCCAGGTAGATCGGGGTATAGGTCTGCAACAGAAACCTTTGCTCACTCTCTTTGGCTAATCCGTTTAAAATAATGTTTTCAAAGCGTTCTTTACTGATCATCACAGGTAAATAAGCATCATCCTGATATTCTTTACCGATTAGATACTCTATACGTACCCCATTTTTTATTTCTTTGATCGCAAATTGTCCTAAGGCTATACTGTCATTAAAGTTATCCATGGTTCTACTTTTATCACCGGGCAAAAAATACTGGATCGCTAACTGTGAGCTTAATTCTCGCTTTTTCTCACCGCGCGCAATTTGACATTGCTCCCGGTTCAGCGGATTGGAAAACCATAGCTGCTTACTTCGCCTGTCTTTAATCGCAATTTCAGTAGTCGCAGTGTTTAAGTATAATTCTAAATAAGCGTTTTGACTAACTAAAGTCATCTCATTCAGTTCAGCGGCCGTAGCCCGGGCCAGTAAACTAACTAAAATAATCAACCCTAATCCTAAATAAACTTTA
>JAKSCG010000111.1 GCA_022360715.1 Halanaerobiales bacterium | reverse complement strand
TTGACCGGTGGTTCTTTTTACCCCCGTACACCCTTTAACCAGACGGTTTATCTCCGCTTTATTAATATTTAAATCATTATCACTGATATAACCCTTAACAAAACCGAAAGCAGTTCGATTAGCAATCGTGGAGATCGTCCCAGCCCGGAAGACATAATCCCGCCCAAAGAGTTCTTCTGTATACCGGTGAATCTCACTTTGGTATTCGCCGGAAAAGTTTAAATCAATATCAGGGACTTTATCCCCCTCAAAACCCATAAAGACCTCAAACGGTATATCATAACCATCTTTCAGATAAGCTTCCGCACAGTGCGGACAATTTTTCGCCGGCAGGTCCGACCCGACACCGACACTACCATCAAGAATAAATTCGGACTGATTGCATTTGGGACAGCGGTAATGGGGGGGCAGGGGGTTAACCTCAGTAATCCCACACATGGTAGCTACTAATGATGATCCTACTGAGCCCCTGGAGCCAACCAGATAACCATCATCCAGTGATTTCTTGACCAGCTTGTGGGCGATCAGATAGATAACGGAAAAGCCATTATTGATGATTGAACTGAGCTCCCGCTCCAGTCTTTTGACCACAAGCTCGGGCAGTTTTTGCCCATATAACCTTTCGGCCTGTTGATAGCTCATCTCCCTGATCTGCTCTTCAGCTCCCTCGATTTTTGGGGTAAAAAGACCTTCCGGAAGTGGTTTTAATTCTTCGATCATTCCGGAAATCTTCCCGGGATTATTAATTACGACATCTTCGGCCCTTTCTTCCCCCAGATAGGAAAATTCCTGTAGCATCTCATCAGTGGTTCGAAAATAAAGGGGGGCTTGCTCTTCGGCCTGATCATAACCTTGCCCGGCCTGCAGGATCTTTCGATAAATCTGATCCCCGGGATCGAGGAAATGAACATCACCGGTGGCTACTACCGGTTTCTTCAGTTTTTGTCCCAGTTGATCGATATAGCGATTAATCTTTTTTAGTTCTTCGACTGACTCAACCACCCCTTTTTCAACCAAAAATTGATTATTCCCGAGGGGTTGAATCTCCAGAAAATCATAAAATTTAGCTATTTTGATAATTTCATTTTCCGGTTTGTGTTCGATAATACTGCGGAAAAGTTGACCGGCCTCACAGGCTGAACCAAACAGGAGATGTTCCCGCTGCTGGAGCAACTGACTTTTCAGGACGCGGGGTTTACGGTAAAAGTACTCTAAATGCGAACTGGAGACCAGTTGATAAAGGACCTTTAGGCCTGTTTTATTCTTCGCCAGCAGGAGCAGATGATGAAGCGGAAGATTTTTCCAATCGATCTTGGTCGTTAAAGCATTTACGTCCTTAAACCGATTAATCCCCTGTTCGCGGAGGTGAGCCAGCATCTTGATAAAAATGCCGGCAGTAGCCTGAGCATCATCGACAGCCCGGTGGTGGTTTTCCAACTTAATCCCTAAATGTTGACAAAGGGTATTTAGTTTATGATTTTTTAGCTGAGGAAATAAAGCCCGACTCAGGTTCAAAGTATCGCACAGCGGATAGTCCCTCTTTTTATGGCCGGTTTTCCGGAGGGCTGCCTGTAAAAAACTATGATCAAATGAGGCATTATGGGCCACCAAAATTGAGTCACCGACAAATTCGAGAAACTCGCCAAGAACCTTTTTTATTGCCGGGGCAGTGGCGACCATATCATCCCTAATTCCGGTAATCTCGGTAATTTTGGCTGGTATTTTACCGGTAGGCCGGACAAAAGTACTGAATTGGTCGATGAGCTGACCATCTTTAATTTTAACCGCTCCGACCTCAATAATCTCATCCCGATTACCTTTTAAACCGGTAGTTTCTAAATCAAAGACCGTATAAGCATAATCAGTGAGTTCTCCCTCACCGGCATTAATAATAATCGGTTCCCCGTCATCGACCAGGTATGCTTCCATCCCGTAAATAATTTTAACCCCGTATTCCTTCCCGGCTTGCTCGGCATCCGGAAAAGCCTGCACCACACCATGGTCAGTAATCGCCAGGGCCGGATGTCCCCATTCGGCCGCTCTGGCGATTGCTTTTTTTACATCCAGCACTGAATCCATTGCACTCATCCTGCTATGCAGATGCAGTTCGATCCGTTTCTTTTCCGCCTGATCTTTTTTGCTTTCAGCTTGAAATTGATTAATATCCTGGGGCATTAAAATTAATTCTTTACTATAACTATCATATTGGACATAACCCTTGATCAACACCGATTGCCCTTCCTGTAATTCCCCCTTGAGTGCCCGGCGTTTATTGCCGGGAAAGACCTTGCCGGTAATGGAATTACTATCATCGGTCAGCGCAAAGACAAAAAAGTGATTGCCTTTTTTCGAACGGAGCTTTTCCAGGTCAAAGATCCTCCCCTGGACAATTACGCTGTCCAGCTCACTTTCAATTTGATTGAGCTGATGAGTAACAGCCTCTTTAATCTCCTTACCTAATATAATATCAGGGTTTTCTACCCTGTTTTTCTCTACTTTACGGGGACTAACCGCCAATTGCAATTTCTTTTTTTCTGCCAATTCTTCCCTCAACATTACCGGGCTCTCGTCCAATTCTTCCAGAAAATTGCCATTAGTCAGTTTAAGTTCCAGTTCCAGCCCGGTATAGGCCTTGATCCGTTCAAGCAAAAAAGACTGTAAATTCGGCTCAGTCAGGCTTTTATAGGCCACTTTCCCTTCAACCTTAATCAGCAGCTGCTGACCGAGCAGATTAAGCCTGGACCGGGATAACCAGCCATTAACATGGGGAAAGTGGGCTTTAAAATCAGCAACTATCTGTGGCCAGACAAATCGCACTTCCCATTCCGGGGTAAAGTCACCATAGATAGTCCAATGGTAATTCTTAATCCCCGCCCCGATCATCTCCTTAATTTTCTGTAGTTCTTGTTGATCTATTTTATTGGGGGTGATTATCTGGCAAGATGAGTCCCCCTCATTAATCGCCAAATATTTTACTTGTGCGGAGAACTCCTTCCCTACCCTGATCACTTTGTACATCAATACCCTCTCCTTACTTAACCTGCTGTACTATACTATTGATATTTTTCCCGTTGGTTCCAGACCTTCAGGAGTTCCCAATACATCTTCCCCCGGGCCAGCACCCCCTGGAGCAAACCCCTTTTCTCTTCTTTCATCAAATGGGTTAGTTCCGGTAATTCTACAAAGATCAGCCGGCCGTGGTTTTTGACGTGTTGATTCAGGGCAATCTCAACCCCATAACCGGCCTGTTGCAGGTCACCGAGGTCATCAATAACCTGTGTTTTAACCGCCCTTTGCCCGGAGAGCTCGGGATAAAAACGCTGGGCCAGATCAGTCAACCCTCGCCCGGCGCTAAATACTCCTACCGTCATATCTGCCTCATTATTATATAAAGGTCTAAGCAATTTTTCAATATGATTCCCTTTTAATCCAATCAAATCAGCATCCAGCATCAGGATAATATCACTATTGCTCTCCGTAATCCCCCTTTGGAGAGCCGCCCCCTTTCCCTGATTCTGTTCCAAGCTGACTACTCGAGAACCGGCTTGACGTGCTTTCAATGCAGTATTATCAGATGAGCCGTCATCAATTACCAGTATTTCCTCGACCTCGGCCAAACTCTTTAGTATTTCAATGACCGGAGCAATCGTTTTTTCTTCATTAAAAGCTGGGATCAGAGCGGTTACCGTCATTTTATCCTTCATAATTCCATCCGTTCAGTAGCTCAATGATCTGCCCAACAGCCTGTTCTGCCTTTAAGGCTAACTCCTCGCCGGTTCGGCGTATCTTTGCTTCGATAACTCCTTGCTTTAAGGAACGGGAACCGATCGTAATCCTGATCGGTATTCCAAGCAGGTCAGCTTCATTAAACTTAACTCCGGGGCGCTCGGTCCGGTCATCCAGTAATACCTCAATCCCGGCCTCCTGAAGACTCTGGTATATTAACTCTCCGGTCTTTATAACCTCTTCATCTTTACCCAACGGAAGGATTATGACCGTATATGGGGCGATCGGTAGGGGCCAGATAATTCCGTTTTGATCATGGTGTTGTTCGATCGCGGCAGCGACTAGCCGGCTGATCCCGATCCCATAACTACCCATCACAACCGGTTTCTCCCGACCGGACTGATCGAGGTAAGTAGCCCCGATACTTTCACTGTATTTAGTTCCCAGCTTAAAGATATGACCGACTTCAATCCCTTGTTTGATCTCCAAATGACCGTCACATTTAGGACAACGGTCGCCGGCCTGAACATTACGCAGATCCAGATACTGCTCAACCTTAAAATCACGTCCCGGGTTAACATTAATAAAATGCTGATCCTTTTGATTAGCCCCACTGACTGCATTAACCATCTTTTCTACCTTTGAATCAGCAATGATCCTGATATCTTTTAAGCCAACCGGTCCGATAAAACCGGCTACACTGTGATAGAGCTCCCCAAAATCCTGCTCACTGACCGCTTGCAGTTCCAGTACCCCCAGATAATTAAGCAGCTTAATCTGGTTTAATTCATCATTTCCACACAGTAAAACTAAAATAGGCTCCTGGTCTGCCAGCAGAGCCAGCGATTTTATGGTTTGTTCGGCCTTTATTCCCAGAAAATTACTTACATCAACAATGGTTTTTTGGGCAGGGGTTGCTACTTTCTGCAGGGCTTCCATCTCCTGTTCCTCTGTTCTAATTGCTTGATCAGCGCTGGCGCTGGCCCTTTCCAGATTAGCGGCATAATCACACTGGTCACAGAAGGCAATAGCATCTTCGCCAATTTCCGCTAAAACCATAAATTCGTGGGAATCTTTTCCTCCCATTGCCCCACTATCAGCCTCAACTACTCTGACTTCCAGTCCACAGTTAGCAAAAGCTGTCACATAGGCATCATACATCGCCTGATAACTGCAATCAAGCCCATTAAAATCCCGATCCAGGCTATAGTTATCCTTCATAATAAATTCCCGGCCTCTCATCACCCCAAATCTAGGCCTAATCTCATCTCTGACCTTTGTTTGGATCTGATACAGATTTAAAGGCAGATCTTTATATGAACGGATTTCGTCTTTAATCAGATCGGCAATAACCTCTTCATGGGTCGGCCCCATGCAGTATTCCCGCCCTTTTCGATCCTCAAACTTAATCATTAACGGTCCGAAGGTTTCCCAACGGCCGGTCTGTTTCCATAAATCAGCCGTATGAATAACCGGCATTAAAACCTCCTGTGCTCCGGCTTCGTTCATGGCCTGACGGACAATCTCTTCAATCTTTCTAATTACACGGTATCCGAGGGGTAAATATGTATAAACCCCGGCAGTAAGTGGTCTAATTAAACCGGCCCTCAACATCAATTGATGGCTGACTACCTCGGCTTCAACCGGTATTTCCTTTAAAGTTGGGACATAAAGCCTGGACATCCTCATTAGTTACCACTCCTTACATTTTTTCTATTTCCTGTAATAACACCGCAAGTAATTGATCTTCACTAACCTTACGCAATAATTTGCCTTTTTTAAAGACCAATCCCGCACCCTTTCCCCCGGCAATACCAAGATCCGCCTCCCGGGCTTCACCTGGTCCGTTGACGGCACAGCCCATCACTGCAATCGTCAACTGCTTGTCCAGCTTACTAACTGCTTGTTCAACTTGCACGGTCAACTTTTCCAGGTCGATTTCAGTCCGACCGCAGGTTGGACAAGAGATAACAACCGGCCCTCGTTGTCGCAATCTCAATGACTGCAAAATCTGCCAGCCGACCCTTACTTCTTCGACCGGATTACCAGTTAGCGAAACCCGGATCGTATCTCCGAGACCCCGGGTCAGTAAACCGCCCATCCCAACCGCTGACTTTATTGTTCCGGAATAAAGGCTGCCGGCCTCAGTTATCCCGATATGAAAAGGATAGTCTACCTGTGCGGCCATAAGTTGATAGCTCTCAATCGTCATGATGATATCGGTTGATTTTAAGGAAATAACCATATCATAAAACCCCAGTTCCTCCAAAATTTTAATGTGTTGAAGTGCGCTCTCGACCATCGCGGCGGCGGTCGGTCCACCATATTTATTTAATAAATCTCGTTCAATTGAACCTGAATTGACACCAATCCGGAGCGGTATTCCGGCCTCTTTCGCAGCCCGGACTACTGCTTCCACCCTTGCGCGGCGGCCAATATTACCGGGGTTAATCCGTAAACCATCAACCCCTTGCTTAATCGCTTCCAGGGCTAATCGATAATCAAAATGGATATCGGCGATCAGGGGAAGATTAATCGCTTTTTTTAAAGAAGAAAGCTTTTGGGCTGTCGGAAGATCGGGGACAGCCACCCTGATTATTTCACACCCGGCTGCGGTTAACTCCTCGATCTGGTCAATCGTCTTCGGCAGGTCAGCTGTTTTAGTATTGGTCATCGACTGAATAGAGATCGGAGCATCACCGCCGACTGCTACCCGACCATAATAAATCTTTCTGCTCACTCTTCTTTTCATTTAAGTCTCCTTTAGAAAAGGACCCGGCCCAGGTCTTTATAAACCAGAAAGGCCATCAGGACCATTAGGACGACAAAACCAACAACATGGGCCAACCCCTCTTTTTTCGGGTCGACCGGTTTACCCCGGATCAATTCAACTAAAATAAAGAGGATACGCCCACCATCTAAGGCCGGAAAAGGCACCAGGTTGATAATTCCCAGATTAATCGAGAGAATCGCCATCAGGTTTAACAGGCTGTTTAAGCCGATTTCCAGAGCCTGCCCCACCAGATTAGCAATCATCACCGGTCCTCCGATATCCGCAGAGATCTGACCGGTAAGCATTTGATAAAAACCAATTATGGTTAATTTCAAAATATACCAACCCTGGATAGCCCCCAGTCTTATTGCCTGAAAAACACCCACTTCTTCCCTAACCAGTTCAGGGAAAATACCGATTATTCCCCCATCACTACTTTCATCATATTGCGGAACAACCTTGACTTCATGCAATTGACCCTGCCGGAGTAGTTCTATCTTTAACTCCTGGCCGGCTGAACCGTGGATAATATTAGCCAACTGCTCCCAAGATGTGATCTCCTGACCGTTAATCGCGGTTATACGATCACCAACCTGAAAGCCTGCTTCGGCAGCAGGACGTCCTGCTATGATCTCTCCCAGGACAGTTGAATCAACAATCTGTCCGTAAATAGTAAAAATCAGCATAAAGATCAAAACTGCTAACAAAAAATTCATCAACGGTCCATTAAATAATACGGCCAACCGCTTCCAGGCCGGTTTCTGATCAAAGCACTGTCCCTTTTCCCTTGCTTCCTGATATATTCTCTTCTCTTCGGGACTCATATCTTCATCAGGGGGAAACTCACCGGTCAATTTGCAAAAGCCCCCCAGGGGAATACCACGAAGTGAATAAACTGTCTCCCCTTTTTTATGAGATAACAGAATCGGACCAAACCCCAGCGCAAACTCCTCTACTCTGATCCCGGCCCACTTTGCTGTAATATAGTGTCCAAGTTCATGGATAAAGATTAAAATTCCTAGCACAATAATAAAACTAATAATGGTTATTAACATCAGCTCATAACCTCCTCTGTCTCATCCCGGGCCCAGCGATCAGCCTGAAGGATTTCACCAAGCCCGGGTCTGGATTTGTTATTATGTCGCTCCAGCACTTTTTCGATCAGTGCCGGGATTACTCGAAAAGGTATCTTTTGCTGTAAGAAAGCAGCTACCGCTATCTCATTAGCTGCGTTTAAAACAACCGGCATCGTTCCCCCGGCCTGACCGGCTTGATAAGCTAACCTTAAGGCAGGAAACCTCTTCAGGTCAGGCTCCTGGAAATTCAGTTGCCCGAACTGGAGCAGATCAAGTCTGCCGGCCGGACTCTTTTTTCTTTCCGGGTAGGTCAGCACATACTGGATCGGTATTCGCATATCAGCTACTCCTAATTCCGCCATAATCGACCGATCAATAAATTCAACCATTGAATGGATAATACTCTCCGGATGCACTATTACCTTTATTTTTTGATAAGGCTGTTTAAATAACCAGTGAGCCTCGATCACTTCCAGGCCCTTATTCATTAAGGTGGCGGAATCAATGGTAATCTTACCGCCCATCTCCCAGTTGGGGTGATGCAGGGCATCTGCCACCGTAATCCGGTCGAATTCTTCCAGGGGAAGGGTACGGAAGGGTCCACCGGAAGCGGTTAAAATTATATTCTGCACATCTAAGCGATTATGCCCGGCTAGGACTTGAAAAATGGCGTTATGTTCACTATCAATCGGCAGGATCTGGGCAAGATACTCCTGAACAATCTCACCACCGATAACCAGACTTTCTTTATTAGCCAGGCCCAACCGGTGTCCTGCCTTTAAAGCAGTAATCGTCGGTTTTAAACCGACAGCGCCAACCAGGGCGTTGATCACCAGATCGGCGGCCACCTCTCCGGCCAAATAGTTGATTCCTTCCATCCCGGTAAGTACTTGTACCGGTAAATCAGTTAATCTATATTCTAACTCTTTTGCTAAAGTTTCATTCATTACCGCCAGGTAAGTCGGCTGATAGCGGTGAGCCTGTTTTTCCAGCAAATCAATATTGGTATGGGCCGACAACCCGACTACCTCCCATTCTTCCGCTAAATGATCAAGCACACTGAGGGTTTGGGTCCCGATTGAACCGGTCGATCCCAGCAGAACAAGTCTTTTCAATCCGATTCACTCCTTAAAAAAATTTTCCTCAAATATTCCCGCTTTTATTATTGCCCGACAGAAAACTAGCACCGTCGGCCCGATCAAAAAACCGATCGGCCCCATTGTTCGAAAGCCCACATAAAGGGCAATCATCATTAACAGGGGATGAAAGCCCAGCGTACTCCCCATTACCTTGGCTTCAATCCCTTCACGAATTGCGGCCATAATCGTATAAAGCAATAGCAAAGCCATCCCGTTCGCCAAATTACCCAGGATCAAGTTATAAATAATCCAGGGGATAAAAAGCAAGCCAGGTCCGATAATCGGGATTAGATCCAGGATAGCCGTTAAAATGCCGACTATAACCGCATAAGGATTACCGATAATTACCAGTCCCGCCCAGGAAATTCCCCCACTGATCGCGATTAAAATTAGTTCGGCCCGGATAAACGACAGAGCAGAACTGGCTAATTCTTTTTCAATCTTAAAAACCTTGCTCTTCCAACGGCGGGGAAACAAACCGATAATATACTGATTAATCAGATCCCGATCCCGACTGATAAAAAAAGTTGCAATAAAACTTAAGAACATGATCGAGAGCAGAAGCGGTAATTTACCCAACAGACTTAAGGCATGGTTAATTACCAGCACTAACCCATTTTTCAAGGCATTATATAGTAATTGCAGGTTTTCATTCAAAGCCTGGCGCACAGCTACCGAAACATCCAGACTGTTGATCAAATCCTGCAGCCGATTATTCTGGAGGATTAGCCAGTGGAAATGTTCGCCCAATGTATCATAATCCGGCAGGTTACGCAACAGGTTGTTAAGTTCAAGATATACCTGAGAAATTCCTAGAATGAGCAAAAAGAGAAAAAGGGTGATCATCAAGACCAGTATCATCAAAACAGCTATCCCACGGTTTAAGCGAAAGATCATCTCCAATCTTTCTTCCAGCGGATTGATTAAACTGGCCAGGATTGCCGCAATGATAAACGGACTAAAATAGATAAATAAGTACTTCAGTCCCAGGATCAAAATTATAAATAGGACGGTCCAGAAAATAATCCTTTTGATCCATTTTTCCATCATCTCACCTGTCTTCTAATCTCTTTAACTAATTAAGATCAGAAAATAATAAGTAAAGGGAGCAGTAAAGAGCAGGCTGTCGATCCGGTCTAACACCCCCCCGTGTCCGGGTAAAATAGACCCGGAATCTTTCAGCCCGGCGTTTCTCTTCAAACTTGATTCAAAGAGATCACCAATCATTGCCGTAACAGAAATCAGGACCGCATAAAAGAACCAGTAATAGGAAAAAACACCCAACCATAAAGTATAAAAACTAACGGTAATCATGGTCAGCAGAATCCCTCCCACTGCACCCTCAACTGTTTTTCGCGGAGAAATCCTTTCGATTAACTTGTTTCTCCCCAGATAGGACCCGAAAAAATATGCTCCGGTATCACTGGCCCAGGTAGCAAGCAATACCAACCAGAGGGCTTTAGTATTGGAAAAGGGTTCTGTATTAAAATCCCGTAAAAGAATAACAAAAGACAATCCACCAGCCAGGTAGACAAGACCCAACAGGTTATAACTCAAGCGCTGGACCATCAAATTGAGTTCAACAAAAAAGAGATGATAAAGCAAGAATAAAAGAATTATGGCATAAAGCAAAAAATCTAGCGGTTGAGTCAATAAACCCGTATTAGTTAAATATGTAGATAAAATAGTAATTATACTAAAAAAACTAAGAATTATAATATTTTGGCGGTCGTTAATTGCCAATAAGTTGCCATATTCAACCACGGCGATAATCGCAATCAACAGGATGAAAACGGCAAATGGAAGTGAACCCACCAAAATAAAGAATAAGAGCAATAATATTCCCAATAGCGCACTAATAAGTCGTTGTAACAACATTACTGATCACCCGTTTCTTCCAGACCACCAAACCGACGACTTCTAATCTGAAAAGAATTGATTGCCTTTATTAGATCCTCGCCGGTAAAATCAGGCCAATATTTTTCACAAAAATATAGTTCGGCATAAGCGCTTTGCCAGAGCAGATAGTTGCTCAACCTCTGTTCTCCACCGGTTCTGATTAATAACTCAATCTCCGGGATTGCCGGATTATACAGGTATTGCTGCAAATCCTCTTCAGTCAACTGATTAATATCCTGCCGACCTTTGGCTAAATCATCAACTACTCGGCGCACCATATCTAAAATCTCAGCCCTACCCCCGTAATTAAAAGCAATATTCAATTCTAAACCTTCGTTTTTAGCAGTCAATTCTTCAATCTGATTAATTGCCTTTAGTACTCCTCGACTCAATTGCGCCCGGCGTCCAATCACCCTAACTTTCGTATTATTCTCAAATAAATCCCGGGCTTGCCGAAGCAAGGTCTGTTGAAATAGACTCATTAAAAAACTCACCTCAGAACCAGGGCGCTTCCAATTCTCGGTTGAAAAAGCATAAACAGTGAGGGAAGATACCCCCAATTCTCCCGCTTTCCTGACTACCCCGGTTAATGCCTGTACCCCGGCCTGGTGTCCCTTGTGTCTGGCTAAACCTTTGCTGCGGGCCCAACGGCCGTTCCCATCCATGATAATTGCAATATGTGATGGTATTTTCATCTGATCACCCTATCCTAAAATAAGTGCCCCCTCGCTTCGAGGGGGACCAGCAAGTTATTCATATTTTTCATAGCTCCAGATCACTTTTACCTGATCTGGACCTAACTCTTTGGCCGATATAACTCGTTTAAACCCCAGACCTTTTCCCTTCCCCGGCGGAATTGTCTGTTCTTCTTTTAAATTATAACCCAGCTCGGTCAAAATTGCTCTGGCCTCCTTTAATTCAAGAGCCAAGACCTCAGGTAACTTCTTCATTAAAAGGGTTAAACCTCCATTACTTCCGCTGTTTTTTCCTCTAAAAGCCGATCAATTTTCTTGATATACTGATCAGTTAATTCCTGAATGTTATCCAGAGCCCGGTGGTAATTATCTTCGGAAATCTCACTGCTTTTTTCCATAGATTTCAAATGATCATTGGCCTCGTGGCGGATACTTCGGATCGCTATTCTTCCCTTTTCCGCCTTATCCCGTACTACCTTGACCAGTTCTTTTCTTCTCTCCTCAGTTAACTGGGGAATATTAATCCGAATTACCTTTCCGTCATTATTGGGAGTAAGTCCTAGATTTTCCTTTAAAATAGCCCTTTCTATTTCGCCAATAATAGTCTTATCCCAGGGTTCAATCACCAATAATCTCGGCTCAGGGGTTACTACTTTAGCCATCTGTTGAATCGGTGTCTGTGTACCATAATAATCTACTAAAATATTCTCCACAAGTGAAGGACGAGCCCTGCCGGTTCTAACCGTATCAAAATCATCCTTAGTAGCAACTACCGTCTTTTTCATCTTACTTTCCGCTTCACTGCTAACTTGCTTGATCATTCTTCTCCCCCCATTATCAATAAATTAGTGGACATAAGTACCAATCTTCTCTCCCAGGACTGCTTTCTTAATATTCCCGGTCTGTTCAACCCCGAAAACTATTAAGGGAATATTATTATCCATACAGAGTGAAACTGCCGTTGAATCCATCACCCGTAGGGAACGTTTTAAAACATCAAGATAAGCCAGTTCTTCATATTTAATCGCTGCCGGATTGAGCAGCGGATCTGAATCATAGACCCCATCGACATTTTTAGCCATTAGGATTGCATCAGCCGAAATCTCAGCCGCACGCAGGGCGGCAGTAGTGTCGGTTGAAAAGAAAGGGTTCCCGGTTCCGGCCGCAAAAATGACCACACGGCCCTTTTCCAGATGTCTAATCGCCCTTCGCCGAATATACGGTTCGGCTACCTGCCTCATTTCAATCGCTGACTGCACCCTTGTCTCCAGGCCCAGTTTCTCAATCGCATCTTGCAGGGCCAGACCATTAATAACAGTAGCCAGCATTCCCATATAGTCGGCTGTTCCCCGATCCATCCCCTTCGCACTACCGGCAATACCTCGAAAAATATTTCCTCCTCCGACAACTATCGCCATTTCTACTCCCGTTACGTTTACCACATCATAGATCTCCCCGGCTATTTTCTTAATTACTACCGGGTCAATACCGATACCAGAAGCACCGGCCAAAGCCTCCCCACTTATTTTAAGTAACACGCGAGAATATGCTGGTTTTTCCCCCATTAACCATTACCCTCCATATCTATTATTCGATAAAAAATGAATAATCCCTTTTCCCATCAAAGAATAAATTATATTTTAGCTGTTCTCGATAATTTGCTTTTTTTAGTCGGCAGAAAGAAAGAGAACACTTAAGTGCTCTCTCTTTAAAAAGATTTTACTACTTTTTGCTTACCTCTTTCATTACCTCAGCAGCAAAATCCTCTTCCTTTTTTGCTAGGCCTTCACCCAATTCAAAACGGGTAAAAGCATTTACGACAATATCGGTCTTTTGGATTAACTGTTTGATGGTTTGATCGGCATCTTTGATAAAGGCCTGTTCCAGCAAACATATCTCACTATAGAATTTTTCTATTTTACCCGCAATGATTTTATCAATAATATGTTCGGGTTTACCTTCATTAAGCATCTGTTCTTTATAAATATTTCTTTCTTTGTCAATCACTTCGGCACTAACCTGATCACGGCTAATATATTCCGGTTTGCTGGCCGCAATCTGCATCGCCAGGTCTTTTACTACCTTTTCATGCTGCTCGTTTACTTCGGCAGCAAGGTTAACGAGCACCCCAATTTTACCACCCATATGAATATAACCCTGTAAAAAACCAGATGTTGTATATTTAGTAAAACGACGGAGAGTGATATTTTCCCCGATCTCCGCAATCGTCTCCTTAATAACGGTATTAACGGTTTTATTATGATCAAGATACCATGGTTCATCCAGTACCGTCTGAACATCATTAACATTACTTTGCAGCAGGTGTTGGGAAAGATCATTAACCAGGTTCTGGAATTGATCGGTTTTCGCAACAAAGTCGGTTTCACTATTGACTTCAAGCACTATACCATTTTTTCGATCTTCGCTAATTAGTACATTGACCGTGCCTTCGGCGGCAATCCGTCCTGCTTTTTTAGCCGCGGCAGCGATCCCTTTTTCCCGTAAATACTCAACCGCTGCCTCAATATCACCATCTTTTGCCTCAAGGGCCTTTTTACAATCCAGGACACCGGAACCTGTTCTCTCTCTTAATTCTTTAATATCTTTCATGCTGGCCATCTTACCCCTCCTTTTCTCGTAGAAAAAGGCGGGGCAGGAGGAAGACCTCCCGCTACGCCTTTGTTTCTTTATTCTTCAATAACTTCAAGGGCTTCTTCTGGTTCAACCGGCTCTTGATCTTTTAACTGCTCTCCCTGTTTACCGGCTAAAACTGCATCAGCGATAACTTTAGTGATTAATTTTACCGCCCTGATTGCATCATCATTGCCGGGAATAATTAGATCAACCAGATCCGGGTCACAGTTAGTATCAACTATCGAAACAACCGGAATATTGAGTTTCCTGGCTTCGGCCACAGCAATCGCTTCTTTCCGTGGATCCGTTACATAGATTAAATCCGGTACCTTTTTCATCTCCCTGATCCCACCCAGGAATCTTTCCAGTTTTTCATGTTCTTTTTTTAATTGAATTACTTCTTTTTTCGGTAAAACCTCGAAAAGACCGTCTTTCTCCATCTTTTCCAGTTCTTCTAACCGGGCAACGCGCCGTTTGATTGTCTTAAAGTTGGTCAGCATTCCCCCCAACCATCGTTGGTTGACAAAAGGCATTCCACAGCGAATCGCTTCAAGTTTAACAGTTTCTTGGGCCTGTTTTTTAGTACCGACAAACAGGATTGTTTTTCCCGAATGGGTCATTTCCTTAACAAAATCATAAGCCCGGTCAATTAAAGTAACTGTTTTCTGTAGGTCAATGATGTAAATCCCGTTCCTCTCAGTAAAAATATATTCAGACATTTTGGGATTCCACCGCTTGGTTTGATGTCCAAAATGGACACCGGACTCTAACAACTGTTTCATATTGACTACCGACATAACTTCCACCCCCTTCCCCAGTTTAACCTCCGCCTATTTCAACCCTTATTACCACTGTAAAAACAGCACCCGGAATAAGGTCCACAGACGTGTGTATTTTTACTAATAGGTAGTATACCACAATAAAATATAATTATCAATTAAATTTTTACAAAATCTTTTTACCTTTTTTATAAGAACGAATTAATACCCGACCATCCTCGGTATAAAACTCCATGGTTCGACCATAATCTTCCCCAACATCCTTGGCGAGTAGCTGGATCTTTTCCTCTTGCAGGACCCGCTCGACAGCCTCAATATTTCGTTGCCCGACCTGAATGCTCAACTCACCGGCACTGGAAAACATATGGGCTCCCCCCGCTATTTTAGCCACCAACTTCCGGCGGGAAGCGCCCGCTTTGAGCATTTCGTCAATCAATAAGTGGATTCCGCTGTCGGCATATTTGGCCGGACACAAGCCTTTTTTATTTTCCGGAAGCATAATATGTACTAACCCGCCCAACTTATTTAAACTATCATATAAAGCAATCCCGATACAGGAGCCCAATCCAATTGTAATAAGTTGCTCAGGGGCTCTCCCAATATGATATTCAGCCATTCTGACCCTGATCGGGACATTCCTACTCATTTGTCTCCAATCCTAATGACCCAAGTATTTTCTCGAGGGAGCCATGATTAGGTATTAAAAAGAAATATCCTTCAATCTCACTATCACCCTTGATGAACTTAGTTTCAATTAAAAGGGCATAATCACTCTCTTCGCTGATTGGAATCATTGATGAACTTAAAATGGCCCCGGCCATATCATAGCAAAAAGCCGGTACCGACTGAATTAAATTAAAACCGGTCATCTGGTTCAAGGCATTTAAATAAGAACCGGCCAGGATATTACCAATCTCTTTCACTGCCGAAGTCTGTACTTCATCAAGTCCTGTTAAATCAATGTTTTGCTCTAAAACAATCTCAAGCAGGTTAACTGTGCTCTCTTCCGATAAGATTAAAAGAATACTACCAGGTGCTTCGCCCAAAACACTGAGTAAGACCCCGACAACTACCTTCTCCATTCCACCGGTTATTTCAGGAACCTCAGAGATAGAAAGTATTTCAACCGAAGGAACAGTCATTTCAATCTTACAGTCCAGGAATTGAGCAAAAGCAGTAGCCGCATTACCTGCTCCCACATTACCTATTTCTTTTAATGCATCCTTTTGCAGACTGGACAAGTTTTTCAAGAATCCGCCTTCCATTAACCTCAACCCCTTACCTTAGATCCATCTCATCAATTATTTGCATTTCTTGCTCCGATAGAATACAGGTCAAGTTGAGCAGTATCAGTAATTTATCCTGTAATTTCCCGACACCACTAACATAATCCCGCTTAATCCCTTTAATAATTGCAGGTGCTTCCACAATATCATCAAGATTAATCCTGATCATCTCTTTTACATCATCAACCTGCATTCCGATCAAGCAATGATCCAGTTCAACAATGATTACTTTCTTGTCATCACCGGATCTCCCCCCGGCTAAATCTAATTTTTTTCGCAAATCAATGATCGGAATAATCTCTCCCCTTAAATTAATAACCCCTTTGACAAAATGAGGAACCTTAGGAATAATAGTAAAATCAGTTGTGGTGATGATCTCCCTGGCCTGTTTTACATCTACCCCAAATTCCTCTTTACCGATCACAAAAACTATATACTGTTTCTCTTCTTTCTGTAAAGTTTGTTCTTCTTTATTCTTAAAATTTGACAACATATCACCACCCCCTTTACATAATTTCGCTTTCAGCTTCCCGATCAGCAAAAAGAAGCCGTTCCATGTCGATCAAGATCAGTAATCGATCATCCTTTTTACCAACACCCTGGATAAATTCCTGTTTAATCCCACCCTCAATTTCCGGAGCGGGTTCCAGTTCGGTCAGATTCAGCCAAAAAACTTCATTAACACTATCAACTACCAGCCCGACCAGGGTATCCCTGCTTTCAATCGTAATTATTCTTTCTTTCTTTTTGTCTGCTTTTCCTACTGTTATATTAAACCTTTTCCTGAGGTCAATCACTGGAACAATCTGGCCCCTTAAATTGATTACACCCCTAACATAATCGGGAGTATTGGGGACCTTAGTAATTTTAGTGGGTTTAATGATCTCGCGGGAATGGGTTATATCGACCGCATATTCTTCTGTCCCCAATTGAAAGATAACAATCTGTTTTTTGCTTCCCGGCTGATAGTCCTTTTCCATTTCTAAAACAGCTTCCATGATCTACAATCCTCCTTTAAGCTATATTGCGAACATCTAAGATTAAGGCCACATCCCCATCCCCGACAATGGTAGCACCACTAATATTTTTAGTGTTAACTAAATAATTGCCGAGGGATTTAATAACTATTTCTTGCTGGTTTAATAATTCGTCAACAATTAACCCAACCTGTCTTTCCCCGGAAGTTATAATCACGACCGATATTTCTTCCCGTTCTGTATACTTTCCATATTCAACATTAAGATTCAATTTACAGGAACCTTCGACAATCGGGATAGTTGTATCTCTCAGTACAATCACATCCTGACCCCTGACCTGTCTAATGTCATTAGGGTTAATCATTAGGGTTTCACTAATCGCCCCCAGCGGAATAGCAAATATCTCCTGGTCTATTTTCACCATTAAAGCCTGAGTAATAGCCAGGGTTAACGGTAATGAAATAATAAAACGGGTTCCCAGGTCTTGTTCTGATTCGATAAAAACTTGTCCATCAAGGGACTCGACTACCCTTTTAACCACATCCATTCCGACACCACGCCCGGAAAGATCGGTAACTTCTTCCGACGTACTGAACCCCGGATGAAAGATCAAATACAGCTTTTCCTTATCATCCATGTTTTCAACCTCTTCTGTGGTCACCAAACCCTTTTTCAGGGCTTTCCGGGTAATAAAGTCCGGGTCAATCCCTGCCCCGTCATCTTCAACCTCAATAATAATTTCACTACCTTTCTGATAAGCATTAAGGAGGATCGTCCCCTTGCTACTCTTGCCTTTTTTCTCCCTTTCTGCCGGATGTTCAATCCCGTGATCAATCGCATTACGGATTAAATGCATTAAAGGGTCGCCCAGTTCATCAATAATTGAGCGGTCTAATTCAGTATCGGCACCCTCCACCACCAATTCTATCTCCTTAGTTAATTCTTTCGATAAGTCCCTGACCATCCGGGGAAAACGATTAAAAATACCCCCGATCGGTACCATTCTGATCTGCATAACAATATGGTGTAATTCCATTGTAACCCGATCCAATTGTTGAATAATATCCTGATATATTTCCGAGCTAATCTTCAAACCCTCGAGTCGGGTCTTATTAATCAGTAATTCCCCGACCATATTCATTAAGAGATCCAATTTATTAATATCAACCCTGACTGTTGGTGCAACCTGGATATTTGCCAGGGATTTTGGACTTTTTTGTTTGTCCTCGCGCGCTTCTTCTTCCTTAACTGCCGGGAAAATAGTCAATTCTGACGGTTCGAGGATTACTTCTTTGACATCAACAATATCCTTTAGAATTTCTTCCATATCTTCTGTAAACATACTGGAAACCAGGATAAAATAAATCGATAATCCAAAGTCTTCATCTTCAATCTCTTTTAAAGTAGGATAAGATTTGGCCAGATAACCTAATTCCTGAGCTTTTTTCAGGATCATATACCCCCGCACATTTTTCAACAAGCAGCTCTCGTCCAACACAACCTCAATATTATAAATAGCATCCTGTTCTTTGATCTTTTGGGCAATCTCCTGCTGCTCCTCTTCACTTAGCGACAAATAGGAAGTAAAATCATACTCTTGGGCGGTTACTTCGCGCACCGAAGCCTGTCCGGAGTTTTGGTCTCTGTTTAAAAAATCATCTAATTGGTTTAGGTAGTCCCTAACATCAGAAACCTCTTCCCCGTTATTTTTTATATCCTCGATCAATTGTTTAATATGGTCCAGGCCGGCAAACAAAAGGTTAATAATCTCCTCATTGATATGTAACTCTTTATTCCGCACTTTGGAAAGGATGTTTTCGACTTTATGGGTTAAATCAGTCAGTTTCGTAAACCCCATCGTAGCAGACATACCCTTTACCGAATGGGCAGCCCGAAAAACAGCATTAATAACTTCTTCATTTTCAGGGTCCCCTTCCAGTAATAAAACATTCTCATTAAGCAGTTGGAGATATTCAGATGACTCATCAAAAAACATCTGTAAGTATTGGCGGTTATCCATATATTCCTACCTCCTTTAATTACTGAAGATTTTTTTAATAGCTGCCAGCACCCGGTCCGGTTTAAATGGCTTCACGACAAAGTCTTTAGCGCCGGCTTGAATTGCATCAATTACCATTGCCTCTTGTCCCATCGCACTACATATAATAATCTTGGCCTCCCGATCAATTTCCATAATTTCTCGTACCGCATCAATCCCATCCAGCTCCGGCATAGTGATATCCATTGTTACCAGATCCGGTCTAATCTTTTTAAAGATCTCGATTGCCTGACGTCCATTTTCTGCCTCGCCTGCTATTTCAAATCCACCATCTAAGAGGATATTTTTGATCATCATCCGCATAAATGCTGCATCATCTACTATCAGAACCTTTTTGGACATTTACTGTTACCCCCTTCAGCCACTTTTCTATTGATAATATAACTATTCGACAATTGTTAAACAATTCCTGCAAATTTCAAAAAAAGCCCTCCAGAGAATCCTGAGAGGGCTTTAAAATTAAGCCTTGAGTTTGTCTAGCTCTTCCAGCAAGTAGTCATTTAAAACCCGGATAAAGGTACCTTTCATCCCAAGGGAACGTGATTCAATCACCCCGGCACTTTCAAATTTTCTTAAAGCGTTAACAATCACCGACCTGGTAATCCCTACTCGATCAGCAATCTTACTGGCCACCAGTAGACCCTCTTTACCATCCAATTCTTCAAAAATATGTTCGATTGCTTCTAATTCGGAATAAGATAAGGTATCGATCGCGATCTGGACAGCCGCTTTTTTTCTCGCTTCCTTTTCAATCCGCTCACTCTTTGATCTTAGGATTTCCATCCCTACAACCGAACCCCCATATTCCGCCAAAATTAAGTCATGGGCAGTAAATTTTTCACCATAGCGAGCCAGGACCAGTGTCCCTAACCTGTCACCACCACCGACAACTGGGATAATTGTCGTCAACTTATTAGTAAATAAGCAATCCTCTCCATCAGCAAAAACACAATTTCCTTCCTTTTGTTCAATGTTTGCCTTGGTTTCCCTAATATTCATTAAGCCATCGTTATATTCATCGGGAAATTTACCTTCTTCCACAACCCTTTCTTCCATAATATCGCATTCAAAATCATCCAGCAAACTATAACCCAGGATCTTTCCCTTTTTACTGGAAATATAGATATTACAGTTAATAGCATCACAAAGCACACTGGCCATCTCCGAAAAATCGACAGGTCTGCCTCCGGTTCTCTGCAATAAATGATTAATTTTCCTACTCTTTTCCAACAGTTCTTCCATCATAGTTTCCAACCTCCATTTTTATTCTTCCATATTTGGATAAAATTATAATATATATTTGCTTAGGTCTTTATCTTTAACAACATCAGCTAGTTGTTTGTTAACATAGTCAACATCAATTACAAGTTCGGTATTTTCCATATCCGGTGCATGGAAGGATAATTCCTCCAATAATCGCTCCATAATAGTATGCAGCCGCCTGGCACCAATATTTTCTGTTTGTTCATTTACCGTGAAAGCAAATTCGGCAATCTCTGCTAATGCTTCATCGGTAAATTTAATTAGCAATCCTTCTGTTTCCAATAAAGCAATATACTGTTTGGTCAGGGCATTTCTGGGTTGCATTAAGATCTCTTTAAAATTATCTTTGGTCAGGCTTTGCAATTCAACCCGGATCGGAAAACGTCCCTGTAGTTCAGGTATTAAGTCCGATGGTTTGGCTACATGAAAGGCCCCGGCAGCAATAAACAGGATATGGTCAGTTTTAACTGCTCCGTATTTCGTTACTACCGTTGAACCCTCCACAATCGGCAGGATATCCCGCTGAACTCCTTCCCGGGAAACCTCGGGGCCGCTGCCTGATTCCCGGCCCGCTATTTTGTCAATCTCATCCAGAAAAACTATTCCATCCTCTTCTACTTTGGCAATTGCTTCGGCGCTGACTTCATCCATATCAATCAACTTTTGTGCTTCATCCTGTTTGAGAATTACTTTAGCATCTTTAATTGAAACCTTTCTTTTTTTCTTTTGCGATGGAAAAATATTACCAAACATATCCTGAAAATTAATTCCCATCTCCTCCACTCCGGCTCCGGAAAATATCTCAAACATTTGTGGATTTTGAGCATCAACCTTGACTTCGATCATCTGCTCATCTAATTCGCCCTTTTTTATTCTTGACTTTAACCTTTCTCTCCTCTCCTGGATACGTGCATAGGTATCCTGGTTGATCTCAGTATTTTCTTTCTTATCTTCCATCAAAAAATCAAAAGGATTTTTCCGGGACTTCTTCGGCAGGGGAAGTAAAATTTCCACGATGCGGTCGAGGGCCATTTCACGGGCTTTATCTTCGACTAGCTTTACTCTTTCCTGTTTGATCATTCTAATCGAAGTCTCAACCAGGTCTCGTACCATTGATTCAACATCTCTACCGACATAACCAACCTCGGTAAACTTGGTCACCTCCACCTTAATAAAAGGGGAAGAAGATATCTTAGCCAGCCGACGAGCAATCTCTGTTTTACCAACCCCGGTCGGACCGATCATCAAGATATTTTTTGGAATAATCTCGTCTTTCAGTTCTGATTGCACCCTTTTCCGCCGAAATCTATTTCTGAGGGCAATTGCCACTGCCCTTTTTGCATCATCCTGGCCAATGATGTATCGGTCAAGATGCTTAACAATCTCGCGTGGAGTAAGTTCTTTTTTCATCTTTCACCCCCTATCAAATCTTCAACAGTTATATAATCATTAGTATAAATACATATGTTAGCAGCAATTGCCAGGGCCTCAGCAGCAATATCCCGGGCTGTTAATTTTTCACCATGCTTAACCAGGGCTTTAGCTGCAGCCAGGGCATAGGAACCACCCGAGCCGATCGCAATGATATTATCATCTGGTTCGATCACATCTCCATTTCCAGATATTAGCAAAATCTTCTTACTATTAGCCACAATTAACAATGCTTCAAGTTTTCTTAATATTTTATCTGTCCGCCAGTCTTTAGCCATTTCAACCGCTGCCCTTTCCAGATTGCCGCGAAACTCTTCCAGTTTAACCTCAAATTTCTCAAACAGAGTAAAGGCATCGGCTGAGGTACCGGCAAACCCGGCCAAAACTTCACCACGATATAAATGGCGTACTTTCTTGGCGCCCGACTTCATAATTGTGCTACCCATGGTAACCTGACCATCACCAGCCATTGCTACACTATCTCTATATTTAACCGCAATAACAGTAGTAGATTTAATCTTATCTGACAATATCTCTCCCTCCTTACAAAATTGTCAAATGATTCAAAATTGTTATTAATTTTATTACTTCATATATCGTAACACATACCAACAAACCATGTCAAGATATTATCTAACTAATCTTTAGCCTTTTTTTCAATAATAAAACTTTCCCTTTTTCGGCGGCGGATAGGCCGCTTTCTATTAGACTGACTTAAGACTGCCCTACTTCTATCGGCACTGGGCCCCACGGGTAGTAGTTATAGGAAAAGCAAGCTATTCTTGCTGATGATACTAATTATTGCTGCCGTTTTACTCAGTCTCAATCTTTTTTTCATAACCACATTGTTTATTAATACATTGATAAATAGAATCCTTTTTCTTGCTCCTTTTTTCTACCATCAAACCACCACACTCCAGGCATTTCTCTTTAACCGGTTTATTCCAGATGATAAAATTACATTCCGGATAATTAGTACAACCGTAAAAAAGCTTACCCTTTTTACTCTTGCGCTGGATTAATTCACCAGTTTCACAATCAGGGCAGTCTACCCCGGTTTTAATTAAAAACGGTTTAGTATTTTTGCATTCTGGATAACCGGAACAGGCCTGAAATTTCCCATAGCGGCCATACTTGACTACCATTGGTTTACCACATTTTTCACACACTTCATCGGTAAATTCTTCCGCCAGCTCAATCTTATCCATACCCTCACCGGCTTCGTCCAGCCTTTCTTTAAAAGGATAATAAAAGTCAGCCAGCACTTTTTTCCAATCATTTTCACCCTCTTCAATACTATCCAACTGGTTTTCCAGTTGGGCCGTAAATTCCACATCAGTTACATCGGGAAAGTGTTCACTTAAAAGATCGGTAACAATAAAACCCAGTTCAGTCGGTTTTAACTGTTTGGCGATTCTTTCGATATAACCGCGGGAAATAATGGTAGAAATAGTCGGAGCATAAGTACTGGGTCGACCAATCCCCTCTTCTTCCAGGGTTTTGACCAGACTGGCTTCGGTATAGCGCGGGGGTGGTTGCGTAAAATGCTGCTCGGAAAGGAATTTCAACGGTTTAATTACCTCTCCTTCGACCATCTTCGGCAGAATTACATCTTCCTTCCTGCTAAGGGCATCCACCAGCAAAAATCCTGGAAATACCACCTGTGAACCCGATACCCGGAAAAGATACTTCTGACCACAGCTAATCCCGATCGTCAGTAATTTGTATAGGGCCGGACTCATTTGACTGGCCACAAAACGGTTCCATATGAGCTGATACAATTTATACTGGTCCTGGCTCAGATATTCTTTAATTTGAGCCGGAATGCGTCCGATAGAAGTCGGCCGAATTGCTTCGTGGGCATCCTGAACCCCCTGAGCGGCTTTATGGTTTTTCACCTTACCCGGAAGAAACTCCGGGCCAAATTCGGCTTTGATATAAGCCTGGGCCTCTTTTTGCGCCTCACCGGAAATTCTGGTGCTATCGGTACGGATGTAGCTGATCAACCCCTGGCTGCCTTCCGGACCCAGCTCGATCCCCTCATATAATTGTTGGGCTAAATACATCGTTTTTTTAGCAGAAAATCCCAATTGACTGGCAGCCCGCTGCTGGAGTGTACTGGTAGTAAAAGGTAGCGCCGGATTGCGTTTTCGACTGCTTTCCTTAATCGATTCTACCAGCAAGCTATTCGCTTTAATTTCCTTTAATATTTGGGCAGCCTGCTCCTCATTTTCGATTTTAAATTTCTGATCATTAATTCGATATAAATCAGCCTTTATTTCCTGTTCATCTTTTATAAATATTAGACTAATAGTCCAATATTCCTCTGGCTCAAAAGCCTCAATTACCCTTTCTCTTTCACAAATAATTTTGACCGAAACCGTTTGCACTCGACCGGCGCTTAATCCCTTTCTGACCTTATTCCAGAGAAGCGGACTCAATTTATAGCCGACCAATCTATCCAGTAAACGTCTAGCTTGTTGGGCATTAACCAGATTTTCATTAATTGATCTTGGATTTTTCAGAGCATGCTGAATCGCATTTTTAGTTATTTCATTAAATTCGATCCGGGATTTTTGTTGTTCTAATTTTAAAGCCCGGGATAAATGCCAGGATATGGCCTCACCTTCGCGATCAGGGTCAGTAGCCAGCAGGACCTCTTTGCTTTTCCGCACAGAATTCCGTAATTTACTTAAAACTTTGCCCTTCCCCCGGATTGTAATATATTTTGGATCAAAATCATTTTCCGTATCAATTCCCAGCTTGCTTTTAGGGAGATCGATCACATGACCCATTGAGGCTTCCACTTTATAACCTTTACCGAGAAACTTAGATATCGTCT
Organism: Halanaerobiales bacterium; assembly: GCA_022360715.1. Taxonomy (GTDB): domain Bacteria; phylum Bacillota; class Halanaerobiia; order Halanaerobiales; family DTU029; genus JAKSCG01. The sequence goes on along the minus strand of JAKSCG010000111.1, from coordinate 23,546 downwards.
TTGCTTTTGCCGGAGATTCTACAATCACCAAGGTGCTGTTTCGCTTATTACCCATACTGCCACCTCCAACCTTTATTTAATTAATATACTTAAAATCAGATGGGATTAAGTTCTTAAACTCGTTAATCTTTAATGATATCATATCCAATTTCTGTTGATCCTCAATTACTTCCTTGATGATACTCCATAAATGCCGGGAAGAACTTAGGCCAATCAGACTATCCTGAATAGTGCGGATAATTATTTCTTCGTATTCCCGGGGTGTCAGTAAATTCAACTGGATCAATTTCCGGAATAAACCCTGTATATTCAAAGGTAGATATAACCGTTCGGCCAGGGTAAAGACCCGGTTATAACTACTAACCCGCTCAAATCCGGCTCCGTTTATATTTTCTGCCTCTATTATATCCGTGCTATTATAAATTAATTCAAAAGCCTCATCAATTGCTTGAATATCATAACCCATTTCCAGCAATTCCTGGATTATCTCCTCTTCCCCCAGGGTTATTTCATGATTTTTTAGCATTTTTTGAATAAGCAGTCCGATAATTTGAATGACTTGATCATTGATCACCGGAAGTCCTCCCCTTTTATATGATCTATTTGCTAATTATAAAAATCGACATTTTATTAAGAATTCTCTTAAATAGTGTCTTAACTAACTATATCATTATAGAGGTTTTAACAGGTTTTGTAAACCCAAAAATAAATATTTTTTTCCGGCTTCCCTTTTGACTAAACCCTTTAACTCCAATTTTAACAGGATCGAATTTACCTGGGCTACTGTAAAATGGGACCTTTGAATTATCTGATCAACATTCATTTCTCCTTCTTGCTGTAACAACTGAATAATTACCTCTTCCCGCTCAGACATCTGCGGGTAAGAAACTCTTGCGGCCGGCTGAGCAAAGTCCACATCTAAAAACAGTTCTTCCAGAATATCGTCGACTGCCGTCACCATCTTCGCCCCTTTTTTAATCAGATTATTACACCCTTGACTTTGCGGTCGATTGATATTCCCCGGGACAGCAAATATCTCTCTACCCTGTTCCAGAGCAAGGTCTGCGGTAATCAGCGAACCACTCTGCCGGGAAGCCTCTACAACTACCACCCCACGGCTGAGACCACTTATAATCCGGTTCCGCTGGGGAAAATTCCCCGGGAGCGGTTCGGTTCCCGGTGGATATTCACTTAATACCAAGCCTTTAGCAACAATCTCTTGAAACAGCTTGCGGTTCTCGACCGGATAAATTTGGTCAAGTCCGGAACCAAGAACAGCAATAGTATCACCCTTGGCCTTTAAAGCCCCGAGATGGCCACAAGTATCGATTCCCCGGGCCAGTCCGCTGACAACGGCAACCCCCCTTTCGGCCAGTTCATAAGCCAATCTTCCCGCAATACTACAGCCATATCCGGTTGATCTCCTCGAACCGACAATAGCAATTGCCGGGCTTGCAAAATTAATCTTCCCTTTATAAAATAATACAGGGGGAGGGTCGTACATATTCTTCAGAATTTCCGGATATTGCCGATCCGTTATCGTAAAATACTCGATTCCCTCCTGACATAATCTCTCCTGCAACCGGACAATATTGACCTGCTCCCTCTGCTTAACAATACTGCTGGCCAGCGAAGCCCCTATTCCGCTAACAGTTGCCAGTAATCGTTGCTCAGCCGACCAGATCAGCGAAGGTTCCCCAAAATGTTGGAGCAGTTTACTCAGCCGGATCGACCCCAGCCCCTTAATTAATGTTAAGGCCAGCCAGTATTCCCTTGCTTCCACTCTACTCCCCCCTAACAAATTGACCATTTTAAATACCTGACCTTTAATAAATTATACATTAGCTATTAATATTCCTGCTGCTTTTGGAAATTTATTCTTAAAGAAAAAACCACAGCCCATACTCTGTGGTTGCTAAATTAAACCAGTTAAATAAAGGTTGAACTAAAGGAGATTAACCCTCCTCGTCGGAAACACTTACAGCATAGGTGGCGTTGATATTAACCACTACTTTTATTTTGGGGGCGGCAAGCGGGGGAAGTGTTCCCGCTTCCAACATAACCCCACTCCGGCCATAACTCTGGCTAAAATTATAAAGATGGCGATCTTGCTCCTGATCATTAATATCGATCGCAATAAATTGATAATCTTGACTGTCCAATTTATTAGCAATGAAAGCGATCTTACTCTCGATACCGTCCAGGGCCTGACTAATTACCGTTGCCTTTGCTTCTGTTAAGTCTTTGAGCTGATATTTGATCGATAAAACCTGATTGGCCCCGGAATTAATCGCCTGCTGCATAATCAGACTCAGCTCTTCCAGCTGTTCAGTTCTTACCTCCAGTTGATTTAATACCCGATATTCGGTTAAATCCTGCTGACCTTCCCGGCGGTTAAACGGTATCACCTGGAAGTTGAAAGTTTTAACACTTAGCCCTTCGATTCCCTGCAAGGCATTAACCACCGTATTCATTTTATTATTGTTATCCCGGTAGGCAAGCTCTAACTCCTGACCAGAAGTCTCTACCCCCAGAACAATAATCGCCAGGTCAGGATCAAATTCCCCTTCCGCCCGGTAGCTTACGGTAATTCGGTTTACTTCTTCGGCGCTCTTCGGCTCAAAGTCAATCATGGCCAGGGTATATCCGGCCAGCCCGATCAGAATTAAAATTAACACAACAAAAAGTAATCTTTTCATCATTTCCATCCACCTCATCCCTATTTTAAATGATAAGTCCGGAATGACCTGACCATCTCTTCATCCATATTATATCCCCTGGTAAAAATAAAATAACTAAACAGATTTAAAACAATAGCCAGGGGGATCGTCAAATAAATACCGGTAGGATTTTCCGAACTATAGCCAAAATAATTAAAAAACACCGCCAGGGTAACCCAGGATGAAATCCCGATTGTCATCTTACTGATCAAACCCTGGATTCCGAAAAACATGGCTTCTCTCTTTTGTCCGGTTCGGTAGTAATCATGATCAGTCAGGTCAGCAATGATCGCATTGGGCAGAATAAAGATCGCACTAATCGGAATTCCGGCCAGCGCGATCACTACATAACCATACCAGAGCTGCTGAAAAAACAGCCAGGGGCGACCGATCAGGAAAATTAGTCCCAGATTAACAGTCAAAAGTAAAATCACCCGACTAAAGACTATTTTTTTCCCGCACCGATGGGTCAGTTTCAAAATTAATGGTGAAGCAAAAATTGCTACAATAAAGGTCCCCCCCAGCAACAGTCCGGAACCCTCTTCCCCGACCCCCAATAAAACACTGCCGATATAGGGTACACTGATCGTCAGCATATTAATCCCAAACCAAATTAGTAAATTGGCCAGCTGGTAATTTACATAGTTTTTATTTTGCAGCAACTGGGTGATATTATCACGAAACCTTACATCGTCTTTCGCTTTAAGCTGTTTTTCCTCTTTTACTGCCAGTACCGGCAGATAAAAAAAGACTAAGGCGATCACCCCGAGGGTTATCCCCATCACCCGATAACCAAAACCATTGATCAAAAAGCCGGCCCCGATCGATGCCAAAAGCAGTCCAAAAATATTAAAAATCGATTGATAGGTAGAGATCGTTACCCGTTCATTCGGGTCCGGGGTCAGTTCCGGTAAAAGGGCTAAATATGGAGCAACTACTACCGTAAAAAAGAAGAAAAAGCCACTCATGATCAGGGTCAGATAGATAAAATTATAGATACTGGTTTCAGCCAACGGAGGGAACCAGACCAGGATAAAAGTTAAGACCAGGGGTAAAGCCCCATATTTAATAAAAGGAATCCGGCGCCCCTTTTTACTGCTAGTATGATCACTCCAGAATGCCACCAACGGATCAGCCACCGCATCAACGATCCGGCCCAATAATAAAGCATAACCGACCAGGGCAATATTGATAAAACCCACCCGGTCGGGTGGTGCATAGTAATAAGCATACCAGGTAACTAATGTCTGAGTTGTCAGTGCTATCGCCAAATAGGCGGAAGAATACAGTAAATGTCCCCTCGTTTTCATTTGCTCCACCCCTTTAATTTATTTTTCCCGATAAATCCGGGGAAACAATTCCTCCCAGATCACTAAATTACAGTCATCGTCAACCCTTAGTTCCCTTAATTCCTTTAAATTCAGCTCGGCAACTACCAGCTCCTCTCGGTCAAAAGTGGCGGCTTCGGTGATAATACCGGTACTTCCGGCAGTAAGTTGAAAAGGGGCATAGATGCCAGCCTGTCCGGTGAATTTAAACCCGAATAATTCCCCGACCATTGCACTCTTTATCCCAAAAACCCGGCTCTCCTGAACCCGACTCCAGATGCCGCGCAGGGCTGTCCAGTAGTTATACTCCGCATCCGGGTTAGCAATCGGGATCATCACAATCTCTGCTCCCTGATTGGCCAGGATTCGAAAAGTCTCAAAATAGGTTGCATCCATACAGACCGGAAAGGCCAACCTACCAATCCCGGTTGAAACAACCAGCAACTCATCTCCACTCGCCAACCCCCAGCCCCTTTCCAGCGGCAATAAATGGGCTTTTTTCTGCTGACCCAGCAATTCCCCGTCCGGCCCAAACAGATAAGCTATATTATAAATTTTCCCGTCTGCCCCCGGTAACATCCCACTACCGGCCATCAGATAGACTTGAAATCTTTTCGCCAGCTCAGCAAAAATAAACAGGCTGGCTTTACTGATAATTGGACCGATAAAGCCGAGGATATCGGTAATTGAAAGATCTTCTCCCGTCCGAGACAGGAAGTGATCGACCGCCTGACCTTGTTGTTCACCCGTAATTCCCGGTAACAATCCCAGCAATTGGAGCAGATTATCTTCCGGAAAAACAATTAAATCAGCTCCCTTTTCCGTCGATTTATGGACCATTAAAGCCATTTTATCAACAAAAGCTAGGATATCCTGGTATAAATTCATCTCCAGTTGGAGGGCAACTACTGTAATCTGCTCTTTTTTCTCGGTTAAATTATCAAGATTAGTAATCAGTTTCGGGGTATTTCGTTCTAAATGCCGCTTTAACCTGGCCGGTCTGGTTTTCCAGTGCAGATACTTCTGGAAAAAACCGTTTTTCCATTGCTCCCATCCGCTCACCTTCCCACCCTCTTTCTGGGTAATAAGGTCTTCAAACCACTTTTTTCATATAATCGAGGGTTTAAATAATCTTTAAGCGGATACTCCGTCCTGATTTTGCGGAGCCTCTCCTGATCCAGTCTCCCGGCAACCAGCTTAAACCCGGCTAATCTTTTAACCTTAGCGGCCAGTACTTGAAAATAGTCGGTCGGGTTCAGCGTTAAGGCCTCGGACCGGCTACCCCGGGGAGCAAGGACCCCGGTCCGATATGGGGAAATTTCGCAGGGACCGTGGATTAGATCCTGACCGGCTGTTGCCGTCTCCAGGGCATAAAACTGATTCTGCTGGACCTGTGACCAGACTCCCGCTAACTGTTGCCAGCAATTCATCGCTTGCTGTTCATTAATCGCCAGAACAATATCGACTCCCTGCAAGGTTAAAAACCGGGCCACCTCAGGATAATAACAGTCCCGGCCAACTAAAAAGCCTATTTGCCCCAGCCTGGTATCAAGCACTTTCAATTCTCTCCCCTTTAACAACCCATTGCGCTGCTCCCGGCCGGTCAAAAATAACTGCCGCTGCTTTAAAACCAAATCTCCGGCCGGATCGAATAAGATTGCACTGCGATAAAAACCAGACCCATTTTTTTCAATGATATAACCGGGCGAAAGATAGAGTCCAAAGCTCCGGGCCAAACGGGAAAAAAGAGAGGTAATTTGACTCTCTAAACCGACTATTTCCGGCATGGACTTGGCCCGGATATCCTTAAAGCGGTTAAGCACAGGAAATAAAAGCAAGTCGTGGTGACCTGTCTCCGCCAGGAGCTCCCCCATTAAATCTTCAGTCAAATCTGACATTTTTCTTTCTTGGCCGGGTATGATGATCAGCACTTTAACTACCATGAAAGCCCTCCCATCTAGATTTTTAGTTTTTTCCAGCCCCCCTGTTTAAACCTGAAGAAAACAAAACTGCCACGGATGGTCCAATCAATAACCATAGCCAGCCAGGCCCCGGCCAATCCCCATTCCAAGAAATAGACAAACAGATAAGCCATCCCCAGTCTACCGAGCCAACTGGATAAGGCCGTACTATAGAAGACCGAGCGGGTATCTCCTGCCCCCCGCAGGGCACCGGCAAAAATAAATTGTGTCGCCATTTGCAACTGGGCAAAGGCAATAATCCTTAGATTAACCGCCCCCAGCTTGATAATCTCCTGTTGATCAGTATAGAGACTGAGCAGAAACCGGGGGAATAGTAAAAAAACTAAAGCCATCAATCCCATGATCATCATCCCCAGTTTCCAGGATTGATAAGTACTCTGTTCTGCTTGCTCCGGCCGGTTAGCCCCCAGATTCTGTCCGACCAGAGTGGTAGCCGCCACCGCAATACCAAAACCGGGCATATAAGAAATTGATTCGGCATTAAGGGCAAGCTGGTGGGCCGCATAGGCAACCGTACCCAGACCGGCTACGACCCGGATAAAAAGAATCTGGGCAATTCTCATCACCAATTGTTCCAGGGTAGCAGGTATCCCAATCTTGAGAATCCTTTTGATCATCGTCAAATCAGCCCGGAAAAACCCTTTCCACCTCAACCTGACCATTGATTTCGGGCTGAAAACATAAAAAAGCAGCGTTAATGCCCCGACAAAGCGGGCCAGACTGGTCGCAATAGCTGCCCCGTCCAGTCCCAGCGCCGGAGCACCAAAATTTCCAAAGATTAGGGTATAATTAGCGAACACATTGAGCAGGTTAACCGCCAGATTTACTTTCATCGGTGTTCTGGTATCACCCGCCCCTCTTAAAGCAGCCGAAATAATAAAACTGATAAACATAAACAGCAGGCCGGGTATCAGTAAACGCAAATAGGAACTCCCCAATAAAACTACTGCCGGTTCTGCCCCTAAAAAGGTCATCAGCTCTCCGGCAAAAAGATAATAAACCGAAAGGATAATAACGGAAAAAAGGAAAGAAGCCAGTAGCGATTGTTGCAAGGTCTCCCCACCCTTTTTCGCTTCCCTTGCTCCGGTAAACCGGGCTACCAGGGCCGTTGTTCCAATACTGACCGCCGCTCCCAGGGCCTGGGCCAGTAAAAGGGGTTGAATGGAAAGACCAACCGCCGCAATAGCTGCCGCACCCAGGCGACCCACCATCATCAGATCAATAATATTGGTCAGGGTAGCCATTGACTGCTCAGCTACAACCGGCCAGGATAATTTAATGATTAGCTTTTTGACCGCTCCCGCAGCAGTCGCTTCTTGACCCTTTTCCATTCCGGTTAACATATATGTAAAACCCACTTTCATCAGTTATCGCGGAAATCATCTTTACCAATAAAAACAGTATAACACTATCGGTCCCGGAACACAATATATCAATAAAGCCCGACCAAATTTCAGCCAGGGCCTTTTCGCTTTAGTTCGTCAGGAAGTCAAAAATATTGCTTAATGTCCCGCTATCTCCCTGTTTATATAACTCAGTATATCGACAATTTTTACAGGTAATAGCTACAAATCGTTTATTCTGGACATCATAGAATTTTGATAATCCGCTCCCGGTAGTCCTGATTTCATCCTTTTCATAAGCAGTTGTTTGACATTTCGGGCATTGATATTTTTTACCCACGCTAATTTCCTCCTTTCACTTTCTGTAATGATTATATCTGATTATCGAAAAATATACAATATCCTCTTTTTCTAAGCATTTTAGTCAACAGTAATTATCTTTAGCAATAACAATTTCTGTCGAATAACATATACTGTAGTATATAAAAGAAAGGGGGAATAACGATTGAAAACCTTTAAAAGGAGATTTCAAGTGCTGAATGTAGCTGCTGAAGACCAGGCTCAGGTATTTCTGACTGAAATGCAAACCCTCCCCGTAGCAGCGCAAAAAATAGTAGATGTCACCAAAAGTATTGTTTTCGACCGGGCAATTCTGTTCAGGAACTTTGCGATCGTCCAGGGTATGGTCATGAAAAGAATCCAGTTTGTCGATACAGACGGTTTTAAAAGGGACTTCCAGGTAACTGTTCCTTTTAATCGAAAAGTAGAGCTGCCTGGGCTTAATCCTACAGTTACTATAGGTAGGGCCAATCGAGCGATAGTAAGCGATAATACGATTTTGATCGGGCCTAATGGTTTTGGTACTAATGACGGTTTTACTGTCCAGCTATTCTTAAAACAATTTAATAATGTCGATGAACTGATTCCGCCACTACCTTCGGTAAATGTACTTGAAAAGATCGAGTTCCAATTCCTGATTAAAATATCGAAATTTGAGCAAGTGGACTTAAGTTTACCTGTTCCGCCTGTTTTTGATTGCAGCTTTGCCACCAAATGTCTGGTCCATTGTTAAATAATAAAATATCCCCCCAGTATTTTTTACTGGGGTTTTTTTATGATTAGGTTAATCCTGTCCGATCTATTCCGGGGCTTTATTCAAGACTGTTATCCTGCTCAACCGTAAAATCGGCAAAGCTACTACCGTATTTGAGCTGATAGATATCAACTCGATAACCCTCTTCATCAATTATATCAAGCTTGACCTGCTCGGGCAGGTTATTATCCTTCCTGGATTTGAGATGATACCCCACGGTAATATCACGGTATGGTATTTCACCGTTTTCCCCCTTTTTCAGGTCTAAATAAATCCTTTTGGCCAGATCGGTTGTAATAAAATCTGGGTTTTTTTTCAAAATGTTTCCCCCATCTCTGTTTAAGATTAATTAAATTTTATTAATAATATAGCCAGAATTAAAGGATTAATGCAAAATAACCTGAGCAAAGGACTTGAAGTAAATCACCCGATTTGCTGAACTTCACTTAACTAAGCACAAATTTTTTATCAAATAAATATACTTAATAAAAAGGAGGGAAAAAAATGTATAATTATCATGATCATAGCGGAGTCATTCATGTCCACTCTACCTACTCTGACGGAGCTAAAAGCGTCCCCTATCTAATCAATGCGGCTAATCGAGCCGGTTGTGATTATTTAATTTTAACTGATCATGATACAATGGCTGCCTATAAAATGGAAGGACAGTATAAAAACACCCTCTTCCTGGTGGGAGAAGAAATAACCGTTAAGCAAGAAAAAGGCCACTACCTGGGGTTAAACCTGAAGAAAACAATCCCCCCGGTGTATGGTCCTCAGGAAACGATCGAACAAGTTAATCAACAGGGTGGAATCGGTTTTATGGCTCATCCTGATGTCAGAAAAGGCAAATTGGCCCCTGTTACCTGGGCGGATTGGACAGTTGAGGGGTTTACCGGTATTGAAATCTGGAATTATCACCATGACTGGCTAGAAAATATTAAACTGAAAGACCTGTTCTCGGGTCTGCTTAAGCCGGATACTTTTATTGAGGGACCAATTCCACAGACAGTACAAAAATGGGATGAACTATTGACCAGAAAAAAAGTCGTCGGGATCGGTAGTGTCGATGCCCACGACTACTTTATGTCCTATCAAAAAATGTTTAAAACAATCCGTAATCATATCCTCGTACCGGAAAGCCTGACTTATCATCCGGCCGGCTTCTTAAAAAATAAAAAATTAATCTATCAGGCCCTGCAAAAAGGGAACTGCTACCTGAGTTATCATTATCTGGCTAATGCCGGTGGCTTTATGTTTTCGGCCCAAAATCACCATCAAGAGGTTATTATGGGGGAGGAATTATCTTTACACAAAGGGGTAGTGGTGGCAGTATCATCACCCCGGCCCTGTCAATTAAGAATTGTTAAAAATCAACAGTGCATTGCCCGAAAAAACAACACCAGGTCATTAATCAAAAAGATTGAACAACCTGGTGCTTATCGAGCTGAGGCATATCTAAGGCTAAATAATTATCATGAGCGGCCCTGGGTTTTCACTAACCCGATCTATATTACCGCAAATTAACGGCTTAATAAAGGTGAAAAGCTCGTTCCGTTAAGTGCTCAGTCAGGACCAGCCCTATTTTTTCGGCAGCACTTTGATTAATCACCAATCTGGTCTGTTGCTGTGACTCAATCGGCATTCCGGCCGGGTCCACTCCTTCAACAAGGACCTTGAGGGCCATCTCACCGGTCTGGCGACCTAGCTGATAATAACTGATTCCCTCGGTAGCCAATCCTCCTCTTGCTACCATGGCCTCTTCTCCCACAATCAAAGGTAACTGATATTCTTCGGCAACCATTACCACCGTTTCAATCGCGGCAGCTACCGTATTATCGGTCGCAACATAAAGTGCGTCAACCCGGTTAGCCAGGGACTGAGCAGCCTGATTGACTGAGCTGGAATTATCCGCGGTGGCTTCGACCAGGGTTAAACCCATCTCCTGACAGAGCGACCTGGTAATTTTAACCTGTAAAGCCGAGTTGCTTTCCCCGGCATTATAAACCATTCCAATCTTTTTTACGGTCGGTTTAATCTCTAACAATAACTCCAGTTGTTTAGCAATCGGAGTCATATCGGTTGTCCCCGTAACATTGGTATTTGGCCTTTCCATTGATTCGACCAGTCCGGCGTCTACCGGATCGGTCACCGCGGTAATTAAAATTGGGATATCTTTAATCACATTAGCTACGGCCTGAGCAGTCGGTGTAGCGATCGCCAGAATCAAATCGGGTTCTTCCCAGCTAAATTTCTGGGCAATCGTATTGGTTGTCGCCATATCACCCTGCGCGTTCTGATAGTCATAAGTAACATTCTGCCCTTTAATAAAACCATGGTCGGCCAACAGATCAATAAAACCTTGTCGGGCCTGGTCCAGGGCAGGGTGTTCGACAATCTGGATAATCCCGATTACCAGTTGTTCTTCAGCGTTCACCCCGATTGAAGTTAAAACAACCATTAGTGTAACAATCATTACCAGACAAACTAAAAACTTGACTTTACCTACCATCCTACCATCTCTCCTTTTTAATTTTTCTTACCTACTATAGTACCATCTTACCGGATATTATTAATTATAACTCAAACTTTACAGTTAAACAAGTGGCGATCAACTTTGAAAATACAGGATAAACGGCACATTAGTTTAGAAAAACCTACTCAAAGATACTGAAAATTGGCTTTTAACCGGATAACTGCCAAATTCACTTTTGTTGCTGGGAGCAAATGTTTTTGCAATATTGAGATCAATCGGATAAGAGTCAAGGTTAATAGTGAAAATAAGCCTTGTCATCGCACTGTGATCATCCAGATTATACTTTAAATTAAAGATCATATCTGTCTTACTAAACACCTGTAAAAACGCCGTATTGAAATTTAAATAATTTGTTGATATTAAATTTTTCTTATCAAAATCACGATAAATCAGTTCTTTGCTCGCTAAATTCTCCCAGAAAACCTTCTGCTCTTCCCGGCTAAGTGAATAATCGCTTCTCACATACTCCAGTCGGCAATCGGCAATACTAAACATTTGCCAGTTAATGCCCAGCAGAAAAGGGTTAAAATAGTCCTTAACATTTGCTATCTCTTTGATGTAATAATCAATTCCCGAATAATTTGTTTTACCTAAACAATATTTAGTATCGTAAGCAATTATTTTAGTATCAAGATAAAAAATAGTATTCGCTAATTTTTCAAAAGCCCTGGAAAGACTTACCGCTATAAAAGGATCTTCCTTGTTCACTTTATATAAAGCCCTGATATCGCTTTTAAATAAATTATATGAAAGCATCAAATATGTTTGACTTTCATCGATTGCATTAACCCATTCGGAAGAAAGCACACCTTGATAACTTGGAATATAAAGTAACATCATTCCTAAATTATCAAAATATTTTTTAGCATTTACCATCCAATAGGCAGATTTTGACCTGGTATAGCCAATATTTTGATGATAATGCAGTATATCTTCTGTTAAAGAATTTCCAAAATTTAAATTATTTTTTCCAAGCTCGATAATCGTAGCATCGTTAAAATAACAAGTAAAGTATGCTTTATTTAGATAATATTCAAATTTGCACTCTTCATCTTTTTGTACCAATAAACCAAGATTAGAGTTAAAGATGACTCTATTATTGAGTTTTTCAAAAATATTGAACTGATAATCAATTTTTTTTTGCAATGGCTCAATTTTAAAGTCACCAAATAAAGAATTATTATTAATCCCGTAATGAGTTATTTGGAATGATAAGGTATAATCAAAAGAATAAGCCCTTTGATTAAGTAGGATCATCACTAATAATGAAAAAAATAGGGCAGAAAAAGCATTTTTGACCATTATTTAACCCCCAGCTTTAACTTTAAGTACTTGGCAACATTCGATAAATAGCCTGGTGTAAAAAACTTGGGCGGTAATTGAGTGATTTTGACCTGACTATTGGTCTGAATAGTATATACATCACGATTTCTAATATCAACTATTTTCGTTTTAACGGGAAAATTAATCCCGTTAATTACTTCAAATTCCAAATTTTCAATCCGGCCTAACATTACACCGGTGCGCGAAAATGATTCAATCGCTTCAATCCGCTGTTTATTCCGATTAAAATAGATAACCTTTTGATAATATGTTAAATTCGTTACCTCGTCTTTCTGGGTAAAAGAAATCACATATATCTCTTCCCCTTTGTCATCCTGTAAAATTTTATATTCTTTGATCTCGTAATATTTAAGTAAGGGAGGACGAAGCAGGTCGCCATGTGAAACATTGCCAAATAAATTAGAACCACCGGATATCCTTATATAATTGTTAGGCTTAGGGAAATAAAGATAATAACTTTGGTCTTTTTGCAAGACGATCTTCCCTTTATTCACCAATGGAGATAAATAAAGGGCCAGTGAATTTTCGTTATCAACAGTCAGTACAAAAGTAGCCTCATCTTTTTTCTGATTGTTTTGGTATTGAATAAGATTTGAGTAGAAAGAATAAGACTTAAATACCGTCTCAATCTTGGAAAAAGTATCGATAATATCGTTAATTGAGGGATCAGCTCCATAGATAATTGATGAACTTGTCAGACAAAGCAGTAAAAAAACCATAATCATCTGTATTTTAATCATTATGTAATCCTTTCAATATATTCATTTTAATTACGCTATAAGCAGGAAAGATACTGGCCAGTATGGCGGTAAAAATAAAGAACCCTGCAATTTTAAGGTTTATTAGTAAATCAAAAACTGTCATAAACGGTATTCGCTCTTCACTACCGGGCGGCGGGGGTAGGGTCAAGTTAAAGGAATTAATTCCTATTTGCAAAAAATATGCCAGAATCAAACCGAAAACTATACCGATCAGCGCAATAAAAATTCCCTCAAAGATAATCGAAACAAAGATTGTGCGATTGTTGATCCCGATTGTCTTCATCGTGGAAAATTCCTTTGTTCGGTCGGTTATCGACATGAAGATAGTATTAATTAAGCTGAAAATAATCAGTATTGACAACACGATTAAGGAAATATTAAAATAGCTTTCATACATCTCGACGACCTGAACAAAAAAAGTAGCGTTCTGTTCAAAATCTTTAACAACTAACGGTAATTTGTGTCTGGCAAATTGTAATTCTAAAATTTCTTTAATTTCTGTAATACTATCGTATGAATCCAATAACAAAACAATATTATGATATGATTTGGTGAGAATGAGATCCTGCACATCTTCTAAACGCAGATGAACTGCCATTTCATCTAAAGGCGAATATGTCCTTAATAAACCGATAATCCTGGCTTGAATTGCCTCAATACTACCCTGGCTGCTATTAGCCATAATCATAACTTGATCACCAATATTTACCTTCAGTCTCTCGCTTAATTTAAAGCCTACCAAGATACCGTAAGGTTGCTCATCGGTTAAATATTCTCCGTCTTTGACCGGACTGAAATAAAATAACTTTTCTTCTTCAGTGGAACTACGGGCTGAACCGATAAATATCTTTGTAGAATTTTCATTACCAATCAGACCGGATATATTTAAGCGCGGCGTGAAATATTGAATGTTTTTTATATTATTTAAGATATCCGATACCGCTTCAAATTCAGCTTGACTAATAACGTGTTCCAGCGAGGTATTATCATCTTCGAAATAGTCTTTATTAAATATCTGAATGTGGCCATAATCATTATGGATCATTATTTCTCGCCAGGATGTCCTTTGACTGTTAATATACCCTGCGAAGACACTAAGCACGGAAAAAGAAACAATTATTATTATTATTGTTAAAATGCTCCTTCGTTTATTCCTCAATACGTTTAATCCGGACAGTTTGGCCAGTTTATACATAGGCTTTGCTGACATCCCTTTCCTTTACCAAGTTAATGAAGTAAATATATTTACAGTTAACTGGGTATTGATTATATCGTTCCATCCTTTTTGGGCAAGCATATAATCCAACCTTAAATTGCCGAATTAGTTATTTAAAGAAATGCTATCTATTACTCCGTCTTTTAATGTTATTACTTTATCAAAATAATTTAGCAAGGAAAAATCATGGGTCGCAACAAGAAATGAAGCTTTTAATGATTTACTTTCCTGCTTCATCAGCTCCATGATTTCTTTGGTATTAACACTATCAAGATTGCCGGTCGGTTCGTCAGCTAGTACAAATTCAGGAAAATTGGCCAGGGCCCTTGCGATGGCAACACGTTGTTGTTGACCACCTGAAAGCTGTTTTGGATATCTACTCTTCAAGTCATCTATACCTATTTCTTTGTAGAGTCGGGATAAGTTGTCGTTAAATTTGGAATGTTCTTTGTTTCTGGCATACCAGAAGGGCATTTGAGCATTTTCCAAAGCGGTAAGAGTAGGGATTAAGTTAAAAAACTGAAAGATATAACCTATTTTATTCCGCCTGATCTGAATAAGTTGTTTTTCCCTGAGCTCGGTTATTTCCTGTTGATCAAAATAAATCCTTCCCGCATCCGGCCGATCAATACATCCCAAAAGATTTAAAAGGGTTGTTTTACCGGAGCCGGACGGGCCAATGATCGCACAAAATTCCCCTTGTTTAATCTCCAGGTTGAGCCCTTTTAATACAATTTGCTTAATCTTATTATTTATTTGGTAACTTTTATGCAGATCTTTAATTAATATATTCATTTGTTAAAACCTCATTTTATTAAACGATAATAATAACTGTCTTTTTCAATTTTACTATAATAACTCTTGGCCTTTATTTGATCTTTGATCTGTTCTAGATAGTATGTTCCGGTTAAGTAAAGGGTTTCATTTTTAATTTCCTGAAAATACCCAGCTAGATCTTGCCTGTCTTCGCTTGTTTCAAAAAATTGATCGGTCCAGTCAAGTACTATTTTACTATCTTCCTCAATCAGCTTTTTTAAATTCCCATAATATTCATATGGGAATTTAACAAATGCTCTTAACCTAATTAATCTTAACTCCGGATTATTGGGAGCTGACTGGATAGCCTTATTCAAAGTAACCTGACATTTTTTAGCTAATTCCATCAGTGCCGGAAAACCGGTATAATTTATTTTGATACCATATAAAGCCCCCAGGTTTGCTTTGTATAAAGCATTATTTTTGTCGTTACTAACTGAATACTCATTCAATTGAATCGCCCGATCAACATACTTCTTTTGGATACCTTTCCTTAATTCTTTATCTCCACTGATATTAACAACTTCGTACATATAATATACGCTACCTAAAAAGTAATCCATACTGTTTTTATTTTTATCCAGATATGATTCGACATCCCTTTCATTTCTGAACTCGGCATAAACATCCTTAGGCATCGGCAGTTCAGGATAATGTATTTCGGCATAACTAATCCCCGTGAAGATTATCACGACTAAAAAAGTCAAAATCAACTTAGCTATTCTCATTGTGATCGCTCCTTTACTAAGTCTAAACCAATACTAAACCATAAATCTAGAAAGTTCAAAGCGACAAAAGTATGATCTTCTTTTAGACGATCAAAGCGATAATAACAGCTAGCTGCTCGGGATCGAACGGTGGCCCAGGCCCAACGCTATCTCGTTAAGATTAAGCATCCCGATTTCAAAAAAAACGGCTACCACCAGATGCTCACCACTCCTGGCCAGACCAATTTTCCCACCGATATTTAGACCTACGGCCCTACTCATTAACTGACTTAAAGCCTCATGAGCCGCCCCGGCTACAGCTCCTTGCTGGACATGGGTTTCTTTGATAATACCCTCTCTTTTGGCTGCTACCACAGCCCTTTCAATCATACTGGTCACCGATTTATTAAATTCCCCCCCGAAATCAACGGCAGCAGCTAAAATCCCCTCTTTTTGGTATTGCCGCTTTAATTCCTTCTCTTCAATCCTGCTCGAAATGGCCAGTTTGATTGCCGCTTTAGCTGTTTCGGTACTACTTTTTTCCGGCAAAATCAGCCCTCCCTTCCGGTAAATGTTGTTGATAGATAACCTTTTCACCCCGTTTAGTTATTTCCGCTACTTTGACCCCGGCTACTTTAACCTTCTTACTAAATTTTCCGGTAATATCGTAATTGTTACTAAAATGGAGCGGAATCAGTAATTTAGGCTTAATTTTATTGGCAAAATAATCACCGGCCAGGAAATAATATTGAGCCAAACGGGGATCTACCGGTACAAAAGCAATATCAATTTCAACTCCGACCAGTTTTTCCACTTCCCTTTGATAATCTTCTGCTTCTTTTTGTTGTTGAGCCGGGGTAAAATCCTTCCACTTCCACCAATTCAGGTCACCGGAGTGAAAGATCATTAAGCCATCCTTTTCCACCAGAAATGATACTCCCTGGTCAGTACTACCGAAAGTCTTGACCACAATACCAGCCACCCTTTGTTCCTGGTACTTCCCGAGCAAAGTAATAGCCGGATGAGCGGAAACAGCGGGTTGGATATCATCACTAAGGATATAATTAATCCCTGACCGCTGCTCCATCCACTTAAAAATTATCGGGTTATAATGGTCACGGTGGTGATGAGATACAAAGACATAAATTCCCTCTTTCTCTTTTAGCATCTCTCTACTAATCACACCGGCGGAAAGGGACCTTTCCCTTCCCTCAGCATGGTCATTATAGTAATCAAAGATCAAAATATCCCTGCCTACCTCAACAGCTACCCCACTGTGATACAAATGATAACATGTCACCAATCTTCCTTCCATTATAACCCCCTTTTTCAAATTGACTTACCAGAGACCCTGGTCAAGATAAATGAATAAAAATCAACTTCCTCCTCAATCAGCTTATCTAACGGTTTCCCCAAGCCATGACCGGCTTTTTCATCTACCCTTAACAGGATCGGATTTTCCCCCGTACCGGCCTCCTGTAAAGCGGCGGCAAATTTCCGGGCATGGAGTGGTACTACCCGGTCATCGGTATCGCCGGTTCCGATAATAACGGCCGGATATGGCACCCCTTTCCTGATGTTATGTAATGGTGAATATTGATAAAGAAAGTTAAAATGCTCGGGATTATCCTCAGCATTCCCATATTCAGGAATCCAATACCTGCCCACCGTAAACTTATGATAACGGAGCATATCAATCACCGGGACACCGCAGATTACCGCTGAGTATAGCTCCGGGCGTTGTACCATACAGGCTGCTACCAACAGACCCCCGTTACTCCGGCCACTGATCGCCAGGTGTTCTTGGCTGGTATAACCCTTTTTGATCAACCATTCGGCCGCTGCAATAAAATCATCGAAAACATTCTGTTTATTTTCCAGCATCCCGGCCTGATGCCATTCTTCACCATATTCTCCTCCCCCACGCAAATTGGCGACAGCATAAACCCCGCCATTTTCCAGCCAAAACAACGCTGAAGGAGAAAATGCCGGGGTTATACTGATATTGAACCCCCCGTACCCGTAAAGAAGTAAGGGGTTTTCCCCATCCAGTTCCATTCCTTTTTGATAAACTAAAAACATCGGAATTGTTGTCCCGTCCTTAGTCGGATAAAAGACCTGCTCAATTTGATAATCATCAAAGGGGAACTCAAGCTCAACTGGCTGAAACTTGCTTAGCTCTTTCCCGGCAAAGGAATAACGATATACCTGGGGAGGGCTGAGGAAAGAAGTCAGCGTAAAGAACATCTCGTCATCATTCTGTTTTCCGGTCAGACCGGCTACTGTCGCCGGAAATGGGAAATCCAGTTCCTGCTCAAATGCCCCTTGCAGCGAATAAATCTTGATCCAATGCGCCGCATGGTGCATATAGACCGTTACCAGTCGATTATTAATTAGCTGAGCATTAGTCAAAATATCTGCTTGTTCCGGGATTACCTCCCGCCAATTCTCTCTGTCCGGTTTAGCCAGATCAACTACAATAATCCGTCCCCGGGCCGCCTTTAGATCGGTCTTAAAATAAAAGTGCTCCCCTTGGTTACCGATAAAGGTATACTCCGCATCCATTTGGTCAATCAGCCGGATGAATGTGTTTTGTTCGGCACTTTCGCCCGCTAAACTTCGATAATAAATTGAACTCTTAGGTGATGTCCCCCGATAAACAGCCAGGAGCAGATAATGACCGTCTTCAGTCACAATCGGATTAAAACCCAATTGCTTATTAGCATGGTCCTGGTAAATCAGTTGATCCTCTTCTTGCCGGGTACCAATTTGATGGTAATAGACTGAATTATAATTACTCTGATCCTCCGGTTCAACTGTTCCCGGTTCCGGAAAGCGGCTGTAATAAAAGCCTTTCCCGTCCGGTGACCAGGAAACCCGGTTAAACTTGACCCATTTTATTTCTTCCGGCAAATCACAATTACGCTTCAGGTCTCTAATTTTAATCTCCTGCCAGTCACTGCCGCTGGTGGCACAGTAATAGGCCAGCAGTTCCCCTTTTTTATCGGGAAATAAGGCCGTAATTGCCACGGTACCGTCTTCGCTAAGACTATTGACATCTAATATTACCTTCGGTTCAGCAGTTTCCCCGGATTGGGCTTTTGTCGGCTCCGCGAGCATTAAAAGCGGTTGACGCTCCAATCCTTTATTCTTAAAATAAATCAATTTACGGCCGGCCTTCACCGGCACCGAATATTTAGCATAATCAAAGAGTTCCCTGATTCTGGCTTTAGCTTGCCGGTAAGCAGGCTGGGCATGGATGTACCGAAAAGTCTTGTTATTCTGTTCCTTAACCCACTGCTGAGTCTCTTCCGTTTCATTTTCAAGCCAACGGTATCGGTCTTCCACCGTTGTCCCGTGAAAGTCTTCCACGATCTTTTTTAAGCGATGATTACTCATATTTAACCTCCTACTTTTTTTCGATAATTGACAACTAAAACACTTTTCGGTCCAGGCTTCTATATTGAATCGCTTCGGCCAGGTGCTCATTGGCAATTTCTTCACTCTGTTCCAGATCGGCGATCGTGCGGGCCAGCCGCAGAATCCGGTGGTAAGCCCGGGCACTTAGGCCCAGGGTTTCAAGCGCCTCTTTAAGCAGGTGCTGACCGGTTCGTTTAATCACACAGTATTTCTCCAGCCTCTTTCCCGTCAGCTCGGCATTATAATAAAATCCTTGCTGCTGATACCTCTCCTGTTGGATGCGATGGGCGAGCATGACCCGCTCCCTAACCTCCTGCGAACCCTCCCCCATAGCTTTTTCGCCGGTAATCTCCTCCACGGTAGGCCGGGGTACCTCCAGATGGATATCGATCCGGTCTAACAGCGGCCCGGAGACCCTGGCTCGATATCTCTTGATCAAGCTCGTGTTGCAGGAACACTCTTTTAAACTATCGCCATAATACCCGCAGGGACAGGGATTCATTGCTGCTACCAACATAAAGCGGGCCGGAAATTTAGCGGTCATCGCTGCCCGGATAATCGTAATTTCACCATCTTCTAAAGGCTGGCGGAGTGTTTCCAACACATTCCGATGATATTCCGGTAATTCATCAAGAAAGAGGATGCCTAAATGGGCCAGACTGGCCTCCCCTGCTTCCGGTATTTTACCTCCACCGATTAATCCGGCCGGTGATATGTTATGATGTGGTCGGCGGAAAGGCCGTTGTTGTACTAATCCTAAATCTGCTTCAATTAGACCAAGGGTACTGTAAATCTTGGAAATTTCCAGAGTCTCGGTCCTGGTCAAGGGTGGAAGGATCGTCTTTAAGCGCTTGGCCAACATCGTCTTCCCGGTTCCCGGCGGACCAATCATTAAAATATTATGACTACCGGCCGCGGCTACCTCCAAGGCCCTTTTTGCTTCTTCCTGGCCCCTGACCTCCTTTAAATCAATACTAATCTCCGGCCGGCCCGTTCGGGGGCTATTCCCTGCTCGTTCCAGGTCAATCACCCGTCCTTGATTAAAATAATCCGCAATATTTGCTAATTCACGGACCGGGATTATCGGCAGTTCTTCTACCAACATTCCTTCCGCATAATTCCCTTCCGGGATGATGATCCCGCTTAAACCGGCTTCTTTTGCTTTAAGCGCCATCGGTAAAACACCTTTAATCTTCCTTACTTGACCACTTAATGATAGTTCCCCGGCAATTAAATAGCTACCTACCTTTTCCTTTTTAAGCAAACCCTGGGCGGCCAGTATCCCTACCGCTATCGGCAGATCAAAATGGGGGCCGATCTTCTTTACGGCAGCCGGGGCCAAATTAATGGTAATCCGTTGAACCGGAAACCGATAACCGGAGTTGCGGATCGCCGCCCTGACCCGTTCCCGTGATTCCCGGACGGCCGGATCAGGTAGTCCGACCAGGTCAAACATCGGTAAGCCGTGGGTCAGATCGACCTCTACCCTGACCAGTAATCCCTCAATTCCGACTAAAGAAGCACTGATAACCCCTGCCAGCATTATCTATCACCTCACCCTATCTTATTCAAGATAAATTACCAAATTCCTGCAATAAAGCGAGAATTTAGTGGTCAACGGTACCAAGACAACGCTATCAAGTACTTCCACCTAAAACCTAAAAGGCATTCTCCAGATGAAGGACTTCCTCCTGCTCGCCCTGTTTAAAGATACTAATCACATCAAATCTTACTTGTTGCCCTTCCATCCCCTGTTCGGCTAAATAATAAGTTGCCAACCTTCTTAATTTCAGTTGTTTGTGAAAATCTACCGCGGCCTGGGGAAGGCCAAAATTTGTGTTTCTCCGGGTTTTAACCTCAACAATAACCAAATAATCTTGACCGGTAACAATTAAATCAACTTCCCCTAGTTTACAGGAATAATTCTTTTCGATGATCCGGTATCCTTTAGCGGTTAGATATTGAGCTGCCAGCCCCTCTCCCCACTTCCCCAGTTCTTGATTATTCATCGCTCCGTCCTCCCGCTCTATCCCCAATTGAGCAGTTAAAAACCCTGCCCTATATATTCAAGAGCATTCCAGCCAGATCCTTCATTTTTTTTAAAAAAACTTGGCCAGCCAATAAAAAATTAAAAACCGGGCAACCTAAAACAACATTAGATCACCCAGTTTTTACGCTCAGCTATCTTCCTTAAATTAATAGTTGGCTTTGCCGATTAAGTAATAACAAGTCATAAAGAGGACCACGATCAGTGAACTTAAGATAATAAGTTTATCCGAACTCAACTGTAAATATTTGGTTCCCTGAACCATAAAAAATATTGGGACATGATTGATTATTTCTCGGACAATAACACTTGCTTTTTCGAGTTTAATCCGCTCTACCACCGAAGGAATGGCTAAAACAGTAATTATGGTTATGATGATGAGGTTATTGGTATTTCGTTCAAATATTCCGATCAAAAAGAATAAAAGCATATAGAATATACTAAATAATATATAGATCAAAATCGGCTCAATAATAAATTCGAGCAGCTTGATCTCCCATCCTAAATAAGCTGAAGAACTAAGTAAGACCAGCGAGCACACCCCGCCAAAGAGAAAGCCCAGCAAAAGAGCGGCCAGTAATTTCCCTACTAAATAGTTCTTCCGATTTTTTTGGCTGGAAAAAAACAAGGTTATCGTTCCACTACCCAAATCATCCAGGTATAATTTAGTACAAAAAATAGCCAGTGCAATCGTTGAGCCAATCCCGTAAAACCCACTGATTGCCTTGATCGTAAAAGGGCCTTGCATAAATTTAATCGCATAAACCAGTGCTGAGGCCAATAATACCGAAATGATCAGACTAAAGTACAACCATTGATTTTTTAAGATATTCTTAACTTCTAACCGGAAAACATTACTAACTTGCACCTTATTTTCCCCCCTTTCGATTAAAGTAGAATTCTTTTAATGTCTGTTCTTTAATTTGGATATCCTGTAAAACTATCTTTGCGTTTGATAATTTGGTTAGAATCGGACTGAGTTCTTTTGCTTGAAAAGTTAGGGCATTATTTTTAAGGTCAAAATCAATCCCTGCCCTTGCCAGGATCAATTTGGTCGGTCCGATATCTTTGTTATCAACTACTATGGTAACCTGTTTAGCACCGACCAGTTCATCTTTATCGATCGATTTCACCGTTTCCCCGGCATCGATCACCAAAATAAAATCACTTACTTTTTGGATATGGTCTAACTGATGACTGGAGATGAAGATCCCGAGCTGCTTTTCTTGGGCTAAGTACTTTAAATACTCCAGGATCTCTTCAATCCCGTCCGGGTCCATTCCATTGGTTGGCTCATCTAAAACCAGATAATCCGGCTCCCCTAACAAAGCTATGGCCAGCCCTAATCTTTGCTTCATTCCCAGTGAATATTTTCTGGACTTTTGGGCGATATATGCTTCCATATCCAAGGCCTTAATAATCTTTTCAATCTGCCCGGCCCCTTTACTCGCAAATAATTGCGCAAAAAATTGTAGATTCGCCAGGCCGGTTTTATTCGGATAGAATTTAGGGTTTTCGATCAGAAAGCCGAGCGGTCGATTTGAGGAACTAACCGGATAACTTACTCCGCCCTCAAAATCAACAATATTCCCACATAATATTTTCATCAGGGTGGTCTTACCTGCCCCATTTTTCCCGACAAGTCCCACTATTTCCCCTTGATTTAAATCCAGATTGAGATCTTTAAGTACATAGTTTTGATCGTATTTTTTATAAATATTTCTCATCTTAATCGTCATAACTCAATCCCCCCGTTTTATTAACCACGAAACCAAGATCTATCTTACTAAAAACCTAATATAAAGTCAAAGAAAAAACCCGTTAAATATAACGGATTTATCGATCAGTTGGCTGCTTGCTGATTTCCCTAAAATACCATACTCTGTTTTGTCGTTATCCGATCTCTCCACCAAATTCGGCTGTCTTGCGGGCTAACTCCCGCAAAGACTCCTGCACCTGATGGTGGACTTCGGCAGCCGGTAATCCGAACATTAATTCAATCACCTCATCGATCGTACTTACCGGATAAATATTAAACTGCTCATTTTGAACGGCAGCAATTACTTCTGATTTTAACATGAGATTATCAACATTTTGTCGGGGGATTACCACCCCTTGCTTGCCGGTTAAACCATTGATCTTACAAACTTTATAGAAGCCCTCAATTTTTTCGTTGACCCCGCCGATCGGCTGAACATCCCCCTTTTGATTCATTGAACCGGTAAGCGCCAGT